>JAGVSV010000044.1 GCA_019137115.1 Bacillota bacterium | reverse complement strand
GCGCTGTGGGTGTCCACCGCGCTGGTGGCGGCGCTGGTGGCGGCGGTGGAGTTTTTGTGCGCCGGGCAGGTGTATTTAGCCACGCTGCTGGCGGGCATTGAATCCGGCGCCCAGCCCACGCGCATGTACGCAATGCTGGTCAGCTACTGCCTGGCATTTCTGGTGCCGTCGGCGGCGCTGGCGTTCCTGGCGTCGCGCGGCAAGGCGCTGCCACGGCTGAGCGCCTGGGTCAACGACCGCATGCAGCTGACCAAGTGGCTGACCGCGGCGCTGTTCGTCATTGTGCTTGTGATCATCTGGCTGTAAGCTATAAAGAAGGAGGTACCCATGAAAGACACCAGACAGCAATGGTGGAAGGACGCCAAGTTGGGCATGTTCATCCACTGGGGGCTCTACGCCATTCCGGCGGGGGAATGGAAGGGGCAGAAAACCCCGGGCATCGGGGAATGGATCCTGAAACACCTGGAGATCCCGCTGGCCGAATACCGCGCGCTCGCAAAGGAGTTCAACCCCGTCGATTATGACGCCGACAAGTGGGTCAAGGTCGCCACCGATGCCGGCATGAAGTACCTGGTCATCACCGCCAAGCACCACGACGGCTTTGCGATGTACCACTCCAAATGCTCCAAATACAACATCGTGGACGCCACGCCGTTTGGCCGCGACCCGATGGCGGAGCTGGCCCAGGCCTGCAAGAAGGCGGGCATCAAGCTGTGCTTTTATTATTCGCAGGCGCAGGACTGGGACGAGGAGAACGGCCTGGGCTACGGCAAGCCGGACAACGAGAAGAACTACGACCAATACCTGGAGGACAAGTGCATCCCGCAGGTCAAGGAGCTGCTCACCCAGTACGGCGACATCGGGCTGATCTGGTTTGATACCCCCATGTCGGTAACCCTGGAGCAATCCCAGCGCGTGTACGACACGGTCAAGGCCATCCAGCCTGACTGCATCGTGTCCGGGCGCATCGGCAACGGCATCGGGGAGTATATGTCCACCGGCGACAACTTCCTACCCGCGCTGCCCTTTAAAGGCGACTGGGAGGTGCCCGCCACGCTCAACGACACCTGGGGCTTTAAGACCGACGACCACAACTGGAAAAGCGTTGGCACGCTGATTGACATCCTGACGCGCATCAACAGCCGCGGCGGCAACTACCTGCTCAACGTGGGGCCCGACAGGATGGGCGTGATCCCGCAGACCAGCGTCGATATCCTGAAAGAACTGGGCCAGTATGTGAAAGCCAACCAGGACGCCATTTACGCCACGGACATGACCCCTATGTACCCGTATGACCTGCGCTGGTGCAACTTTACCTCGCGCCCGCACCGGCTGTACGCGCATGTCCTGGACGGCCGCACGAAAATCAACCTGCCGTGCATCAAGTCCCAGGTCACCGCCGCGCGCATCCTGGCCACCGGCGAGGATGTGCCCTTTGAGCACCGGTTGACCACCAGCAGCAGCGTGGCGCGGTTTTTCGCCACCCTGCCCGAGCGCGACCCGAAGCACCCGCAGTGCGTGCTGGAACTGGAACTTGCTGACCGTGATATTGTCTTTGACACCCTGGACGGGCTGTAATACGCGACCAATACAAAGGAGGATACAACGATGTCAACGCTGTTAAGTCAGGCGGACTATGTGGCGCAGGTGGACGCGTCGCGCGATCAGCGCATGGCCTGGTGGCGGGAGGCACGCTTCGGCATGTTTGTGCACTACGGGCTGTACTCCGTGATCGGGCGGCACGAGTGGGCAATGGTGCAGGAAAACTTCCCGATCAAGGAGTATGAGAAGCTGGCCGACCAGTTCCAGCCCAAGCCTGGCGCGCCCCGCGAATGGGCGGCGCTGGCCAAAAAAGCCGGCATGAAGTACATGGTGATGACCAGCCGGCACCACGAGGGCTTCAGCCTGTGGGACAGCAAGGTCAACCCCTACAACTCGGTCAACTACGGCCCCAAGCGCGACATCGTGCGCGAGTTTGTGGACGCCTGCCGGGAGTATGACCTGAAGATCGGCTTCTACTCCACCCTGATGGAATGGCACCACCCGGACAGCTGGCGCTGCGCGTTTGACGTGGACGCCCGCAAGCGCTTCAATGACTATCTGGAGGCGCTGAACACCGAACTTTTGACCAACTACGGCAAGATCGACATCCTGTGGTATGACGTGCCGCGGCCCATGGAGCACGCCGAGGGCTGGGACAGCGTGGCCCGCAACCAGCGCCTGCGCAAGCTGCAGCCCGACATCATCATCAACGACCGCAGCCGCCTGCCCGAGGACTTTGGCACGCCCGAGGGCCATGTGACGCCCGAAAACCGCGACTGGGAAGCCTGCATGACGTTCAACGACTTAAGCTGGGGCTATGTGGACGAGGAGCAGGCCAAGCCCTATGCTTACACCCCGCAGCGCATCCTCAAGATGCTGTCGATCTGTGCGCGCGGCGGCGGCAACCTGCTGCTGAACATTGGCCCGGCCCCGGACGGCTCCGTGCCCAAGGACGCCATTGAGCCGCTGACCAAGGTGGGCGAGTGGCTCAGGGAGAACGGCGACGCCGTCTATGGCAAGGTGGTCAA
>JAGVSV010000174.1 GCA_019137115.1 Bacillota bacterium | reverse complement strand
CTGGCGCCCATGATGGCGCTGAACACGGGCGCCTATGAGTTTAAGCTGGCCGCCGCCCCCGAGGAACTGGTGGGCGACATTGTCGCCAACAATGTGGATATCGCGGCCGTGCCCACCAACCTGGCAGCCGTGCTGTACAACCGCACCAAGGGCGCCGTGCAGATGCTGGCGGTCAACACCCTGGGCGTGCTGTACATCCTGGAAAAGGGCGACACCATCCAGTCGGTGGCTGACCTTGCGGGCAAAACCATCACCACCGCCGGGCAGGGCGCGGTGCCCGAGTACGCGCTGAACTATATCCTGCAGGCCAACGAGATTTCCGATGTCAACCTGGTGTTCAAGTCCGAACACAATGAGGTCAGCACGCTGGCGGCCTCCGGCATGGCCGACCTGATCATGCTGCCCGAGCCCATGGTGACGGCGCTGCTGATGAAGGACGACAGCTTCCGCGTGGCCATTGACATGACGCAGGCGTTCGCGGATGCCGCCGAAAAGGACGGCAAGGCCGGCACCGTGCTCTCCATGGGCGCGCTGGTGGTGCAGCGGGCATTCGCCCAGCAGCACCCGGACAAGGTGCAGGCCTTCCTCGAGGAATACGGGCTGTCCGTGGCTTTTGTCAACGAGGAACCCGCCAGGGCCGCTTTGGACATCGTCAGCGCGGGTATCATGCCCAATGAGAAGGTGGCGGAAAAAGCCATCCCGCTGTGCAACATCGTGTGTGTCACGGGCGATGACATGCAGGGCAGCATCGCCCCATTCCTGGAGATTCTCTTTCAGGCCGACCCAAAGTCCATCGGCGGCGCACTGCCGCCAGCGGATTTCTACTACCTGGCCGCGCCGAGCGCGGGGGAATAGAGCCTACAGAAAGCCGCCGTCCACCGCCAGCGTCTGCCCGGTGATGAAACTGGCATCGTCCGAGCACAGGAACCACGCGGCGGCCGCCACCTCCTCCGGCGTGCCCAACCGGCCCAGCGGCGTTTGTTCGGCCAGCGCGTCCAGCTCGGTTTGGGCGTAGCCGTCCAGCATGGCGGTCTTGATCACGCCGGGCGCCAGGCAGTTGACCCGGATGCCGCAAGGCCCCACCTCGCGGGCCAGCGCCTGCGCAAAGCCGATCAGCGCGGCCTTGGAGGCCGAGTAGGCTGCCTCGTGGGCGGCGCCCCGACGGCCCCACATGGACGAGATCATCACCACGCTGCCGCCGCCGTGCGCCCGCATGACGGGCAGCACCCCCCGCGCGCACAGGAAGCTGGCGCGCAGGTTGACCGCCATCAGGCTGTCCCATTGTTCGGCGGTCATGTCGGTGATCAGCCCACTGTGGGCGACCCCCGCGTTGAGGATCAGCGCGTCCACGTGGCCCAGTTGCCGGATGGCTTCGCCCAGGAAATGGGCGGTGTCCTGGGCATCGGCCAGGTCGCCGTGGATGGCAACCGTCCCGGTGCGCGCCGCCAGGTCCCGGGCGTTCTCCGGGTGCCGGTGGTAGCCGAACGCCACGCGCCAGCCCTCGCGCGCAAAGCGCTCGACCAGCGCCCGGCCGATGCCGCGCGAACCGCCGGTGATCAATGCTGTTTTCATGCGGGCTCCTTTGATGGAATGGCCCGATTGTAGGGGAGCGCAAAGCCCCCTGTCAAGGAGGAAGAACCAATGAACCAAGCGCTGCTGGAAGCTCTCTTGCCCGTAGGCACCCAGTTTCGGTACCTGAATGTGGCCGACTCCACCAACCGCGTCGCCAAGGATTGGGCGCGGGATCGCGCGCCGCACGGCGCGTGTGTGATCGCCGGTGTACAGACCGCCGGACGCGGCCGGCTGGGCCGGTCGTTCTACTCCCCCGAGGGCGGCCTGTACATGAGCGTGGTGCTGGTCACCGATGCCGACGCGGGCATGCTGACCACGCTGGCAGCCGTGTCGGTGCGCCGCGTGGTGCAGCACGTGTTGGGGATCGACCTGGACATCAAGTGGGTCAACGATCTGCTGCTATCCGGCCGCAAGGTGTGCGGCATTCTGGCCGAGGGGGTCATGGAGGGCGGCCTGCGGCAGGCCGCCGTGGTAGGCATAGGCATCAACGTGCATGGCGCAGGATTTCCGGAGGAACTGACCGCCAAGGCGGGCACCCTGCTCACCGCGCCGCCGCCGGACGGCACGCGGGAGCGCCTGGCCGGGGGCATCGTCACCGAGCTGTTGAACGGCCTGCCCCAGATCCCTGCGCACATGGACGAATACCGCGCCCACTGCATAACGCTGGGCAAGACGGTTCAGTACAAGCTGGGCAATATAAGCGCCGAGGGCCAGGCCGTCGGCATCACCGACACCGGCGCGCTGCTGGTGGCCACCCCCACCGGCACGGTGACGCTGGACACCGGGGAAGCCTGGGTGCGCATGGGGGACGGCGGGTACCTGTAGGCAACCCGGGTAAAAACGCACAAAAAGACGGCAGCCCGCAGGCTGCCGTTTGACTTGATCCGGGATGCTTAGAAGTTGTCCGCCCGGCGCTCGAAGAACGCGCGGGGATGCTCACAGGCGGGTTAGAAGTTGTCCGCCCGGCGCTCGAAGAACGCGCGGGGATGCTCACAGGCGGGGCACTTCATCGGCGGCTGTTTGCCCTGGAAGACAAACCCGCAGTTGCGGCACTCCCAACGGATTTCATCGTTGGATACCCACATGTCGCCATCGTCCAGGTGCTTCTTGAGCTTGTTGTACCGGGCTTCATGCTCTTTTTCAACTTTCGCCACATTTTCAAAATGTGCCGCGATCTGGTTGAAACCCTCTTGGCGGGCGGTCTCCGCAAAGCCCTTGTACATTTCTGTCCACTCATAATGCTCGCCTTCGGCGGCCTTGATGAGGTTTTTGGCGGTATCGCCCGCTTCGCTGCCATTGGCCAATTCGCCCAGCGCCTTGAACCACATTTTGGCGTGCTCTTTTTCATTCAGCGCGGTCTGCGCGAAGATGCCGGCGATCTGCTCATAGCCTTCCTTCTTGGCGGCGGAGGAAAAATAGTCGTACTTGTTGCGCGCCTGGCTCTCGCCGGAAAACGCGGTCCACAGGTTCTTTTCGGTCTGGGATCCCTTCAGCTCCATGATCATTACCCCCTA
>JAGVSV010000083.1 GCA_019137115.1 Bacillota bacterium | reverse complement strand
TGGCGATGGCCGATCTGCTGGGCCTGCTGGTCAAGCAGGCGGACGATCTGCCGCGGGACATCCGCGCGCTGGTGGACGAGCGCGCCCAGGCGCGCGCCGACAAGGACTGGAAAAAGAGCGACGCCCTGCGCGATGCGCTCAACGCGCGCGGCTACCAGGTGGAGGATACCAAGCTGGGCCAGAAGGTGCTCAAATCGGTATGAGCAAAGCGGCACGCAGTGAGCGCCGGACGCGGTGAAAACCGGGATGCCGGATGGGGCAGATGTCGCGCAGTCTGGGATGCAGCGAGAACAGGATGCCGGGACAAGCGAGACATCGCCTGCGCAGGACGTTACGCATGCACGGGTGCCGCAAGCGCTGGATGCCCACAAATCGCGGCTGCTGCGCGTCCTGCTCGTCCTATTCAGCGCCGCTACGATCCTGCTGATGGCGCTTGCCATCGCCCCCGCTGTCCGAAGCGCGCTGCCGCGCCCCAGGACAGCGGTTTCGTTTGCCCCGGCGCCCCTGTCCACGCCCGCGATGCCTACCGCCAACCCCAACGGCATCCCCATCAACACCGCCACGCTTGAGGAGCTGATGACCCTCCCCGGCATCGGCCCGGTCACTGCCCAGGCCATCATCACCGCCCGGGAAACCCATCCCTTCCTGTGGCCGGAGGATTTGAAGGCCGTGCCAGGGATCGGCGACAGGACGCTGGAGAAGATACGGGAACTGATCCGGGTGCCGTAGGGATGGGTTTGGTTTTGTCGTAGCGGCTTTGAACGATTTTTCCCTGTAGCACATAAATCAATGCGCTGGCATTGATAAGAGCAGTCTGTAAAGAAACGGCGTTTCCGCCGCTTAAGGCAGCGGCTTATATGACAAGGGCAATGTGGGGCAAAAGGCCGGAAATACGATGATGCGCATCGATTATGGTCGATGCTTTTTTATTTTCTTGGTGCTCATCGTTTATAGTCGATAATAATGGCAATCATACCGTTACTATCGGTTATAACCGACAATTTGTTGACCCGAGCGTTTGTATCGATTATACTCGACACAAAGGGGGTGAGCGGGATGGTGGAACGCACACAGTACCTGGAGCGCATCCAGCCGTTTATTGACAAGCCAGTGATCAAAATCCTGACCGGCATCCGCAGGTGCGGGAAAACCACGCTGATGCAGGCGATCGCCGACTTGCTGGTCGCCCGGGGCGTGCACCCTTCGCGCATGTTGCAGATCAACTTTGAATCCTTTGAGGGGTTGGGCATCGTGGATGCCGAGGGGCTGATCCGGCATGTGCAGGCGTTTCAGGCAAAGCAAAAGCAGAAAACTTACCTGTTCATGGACGAGATCCAGCAGGTGCAGGGCTGGGAGAGGGCGATCAACGCGTTTCGTGTGGAATACGATACCGACATCTACCTGACCGGCTCCAACGCCGCGCTGCTGTCCGGCCAGCTGGCCACCCATCTGGCGGGTCGGTATGTGTCCTTTCTGATCCAGCCGTTCAGTTTTTCCGAATTCGCCGCCCTGTTCCCGCAATCGGGGCTGTCCCGGGATGATATGTTTATGGCGTACGTCAATCTGGGGGGCATGCCATTTTTGCAGCACTTTGCGTTGCAGCGCGACCCCAGCATGGAATACCTGCGCGATGTGTACAACACCGTGGTAGTGCGCGACATCGTCGCCAACCGCAACATCCGGGATGTGGATTTGCTCGACCGCCTGATCCGCTGCGTGATGGCCAATGTGGGACAGCCCCTTTCGGCCACCAGCCTGTCCAGATACCTGAAAAGCGAAGGCAGATCGGTTTCGGTCGATACGGTGCTCAACTACCTGTCCGCGTGCGTGGAAGCCTTTTTGCTCACGCACGTGCCCGAAGCCGATGTGATCGGCAAGCGCGTGCTGAACGTTTCGGGCAAGTATTATCTGTGCGACCACGGCTTTCGTGAGGCCATGGTGGGCGGCAACGAAGCCCAGATCCAGCTGATCCTGGAAAACATCGTCTGCCAGGAATTGATTGGCCGGGGGTATCATCTGACCACCGGCCGAAACCGGGCGCGCGGGATTGATTTCGTCGCCACCAGGGACGGCCAGGTGGCCTACTACCAGGTGTGTTACCTGCTGGCCGAGCAGCGGACGATTGACCGAGAGTTTGGGGTGTTTTCCGGGATTGCGGACAACTACCCCAAGTTCGTGCTGTCCATGGACAAGGTGAACTTCAGCGGCGAAGGCATCCTCCACCGCAACATCGTGGATTTTCTGTTGGACAAGTAAGCCTCGCCAAAGGGAAGCGCTTGACGCTGCTCTACTGATCCTCCAACCGCATCATGCGCAGCTTGCCGTCCGCTTCGCGCAGGTATTGGTCGAGGCTTGTGTTCCCGGCGAGCCAGCGGTCGAAAAGCTGCGCAAACTCGGTGTCGTAGATCGGGCGGCGGTAGGCGGGCGATTCGACGAAAGCGTGCAGCATGTTGTTACGGTACCGGGCGATCACCTCGGGCGACACGTGGTAGCGCATGGGCAACTGGGACTCAAGCCAGTCCTGCGCCTGCTTTAAGTCCGCTTCGAGCTGGGCGGGCTGTTCGCCAGTGACGGTTTTGAGTTTT
>JAGVSV010000286.1 GCA_019137115.1 Bacillota bacterium | reverse complement strand
AAGCGGTAACCGGAGCATGTATTCCTGGAGGTTCTGCTGTGATAAAAAAAGCAACCGTGATCGCGCTAACCATCCTGTGTGTTGGGGTAAGCCTGGCATTCCCTGGGCTCGCCCAGGCTGACGATGCTGCGGGGACGCTGTACATCTATGGGAAAGAGGGCGCCGGGGATTTCACCAACCCTGTGTTTGGCGAGAAATACCCCGCGCTCGCGTGGGAGGGGAACGACACCACGGGGTATGACTCCGCCGTAGAGATGGCGCTTCACATGATGACACAGGACGGCGCCTTCGATTTATACGCCATTTCCTATGCCAGCGGTGGCTTCCATTTCCTGCGTGACAAGGGGTACTGCATGGAAATTGACGATCCGGAAATCAGCGCACAGATCGGCAGGATGTACCCATTCCTGCAGGATGCGGTGACCAAAGACGGACAGATATCCTGTCCGCGCGCGTGGACGTGGCGGCGGTTGGCAGCGCCGCGTTTTCCCCGGCCGGGCCCAAGCCGATTTCGCTGGAAGCGTGGCAGGGCGCCGTGGAGGACTTGATGGCCCGCCAGGCAGGCGTCCTGTCCGCAACCGAGGGCGACCGCATCCGCTGCACCGGCGTGTACTTTGTGCCGCCCTACATCCCTAACGTGCGCGCGGTGGTCGGGATGTCGTCGTTTGAGGGCGTGATGACGTTTACGCTGTCGGCGGTTCAGGACGAATGCTGGGCCGAAAAGAAAGCGCGTTTCAACGAAGCCTGCGGGGAAATCGCGCAGGTTTGACCCCCTTGCGGCGTCCGCATATGCGGCCAATCGCCGCACTTTTATGAACACCTGTTTAGGATTTGGCCCATCACGCCCGGTGCTCGCAAAGCGCCGACGATTGACAGGCGCGCGCCTGGCCTGCTATAATATGGTAATGTGAAAACCATCCGGAGCCGTGCATGATTATGCGTTGCGCCCGGCGGCGAGGAACGATTTCCGGGGAATTTACTGGGCGGGAAACCGCATCTGGATCGTCAAATACGCGGGGAAATGCCGCGTTTGGAAATAAAAAGGAGGACAACTCATGAAGAAACTGTTCACTCTGGCGATCGTGATGACCATGCTGTTCAGCGTGGTGCCGGCATTCGGACTGGAACTGCAGTCCGGCGCTGACATGTATCCGATCAAGACCGACAAGACCATCACCTGGTATGCAGAAAGCAACATCAGCCCGCACGAAAAGTTCACCAACTACACCGAATCCCCGTTCCACACGGGCCTGTCCGAAGTGACCGGCATCCCGGTGGAATGGTCCTTCCCCCCGGCCGGCACCCAGTCCAACGTGTTTACCAACACGCTGCTGGCGGATCCGACCAACCTGCCGGACATTATGTGGGGCGCGTTCATGAACGATGCCTCCCTGTACCTGGAAGACGAGATGATCTGGGACCTGACCCCCTATCTGGAGGAGTACGCCCCTGCATATTATGCTTTCCTGAAGAGCAACGAAGCCTATGATCGCGCGATGAAGAACGATGCCGGCCAGTACTATGGCTTTGGTTTCTTCCGCGAAGACGGCGGCTGGAACGACACCTACCTGGGCCCGGTCATCCGCACCGACTGGCTGAAGGAAGCGGGTCTGGAAATCCCCAAGACGATTAGCGAGTTTGAAACCGTCATCCGCGCGTTCAACGAAAAGCACGGCGCCAAGCTGTCCTTTGCCAACAACCGCGTGAACACCACCGGCCTGTCGGGCGCCTTTGGCGCGTTCGGCCAGGAAAGCCTGCAGTACTTTGTCAAGGACGGCAAGGTGGGCCTGGCGCAGGCGCAGCCCGAGTGGCGCGCGTATGTGGCGTGGCTGAACAAACTGTGGAACGACGGCCTGCTGGACCAGGACTTCCTGGCGCTGGACGATACGTCCATCAAGGGCAAGATCCACAATGACATGACCGGTATCTCCATCACCTCCATGGGCCAGCTGAACAACTGGAACAAGGAGCGCGTGGCCGAGAGCAAGGACGGCGTCTGGGTGGGCATCCCCTATCCAACGGGCGACGACGGCACCCTGAGCATGGTGTTTGGCGGGGCCGGCATCGGCACCAGCGTGGCGATGATCACCAAGTCCGCCGACGAGGACACCATGAAGGTGGCGCTGCAGCTGCTCAACTATGCCTACACCAAGGAAGGCTTCAACTACTGGAACTTTGGCAAGGAAGGCGTGTCCTGGGAGATGGGCGCCGACGGACAGCCGCAACTGACCGCGCTGGTCACCGATGACAAGGATACCGACCCGCTGGTAAAATACGGCGGAGCGACCTGGTCCGGCCCGTGCATCCAGGCCACCCGCCTGCTGTACATGAAGAACTCCGATGTGGCCATTGATGCCAACGACACCTGGTTCTACCCGAACGAAGCCGTCAGCGCTTACTGGAAGTGGCCGGTTGGCGCCAACTTCACGGTGGAGGAGTCCGACGAGCTGAAGATCGTGGGCACGAGCCTGGGCACGTTTGTGCCGGAGAGCTTTGGACGTTTCGTAACCGGCGCCAGCGACATCAACAGCGACGCCGCCTGGGAAGAATATCTGAAGACCCTGGACAGCTATGACCTCCAGCGCGTGCTGGAGATCCGCCAGGCGTGCTACGACAGGTATCTGGCCCGCTAAACAAACCCCACAACCGGCCGCCGCGCGGAACCCCGCGCGGCGGCCCCTTCCATAGGAGGTGCGTTCCGTGGCCCAGCAGACCATTGGTTCCGGCAGGAAGGGCTTTGCCGGCAGGCTGTTGAGGGACTTCCGGCTGAACAAGTGGAAGTACCTGATGATCCTGCCGGTGCTTGTCTATCTGGCCGTGTTCGCCTACAAGCCGATGTACGGCCTACAAATTGCGTTTAAAAACTACCGCCCCACCCGCGGTATCGCGGGCAGCCCCTGGGTGGGTTTTTTGTGGTTCGAAAAGTTTTTCACCGACCCCTATTTCTGGCGACTGCTGCGCAACACGTTTACCCTAAGCGCGCTGGACATCCTCTTCGGCTTCCCGGCGCCCATCATCCTGGCGCTGCTGCTCAATGAGCTGCGCAACAACAAGTTCAAGCGCACCGTGCAGACCATCACGTACATGCCGTACTTTATTTCGCTGGTTGTCATGGCGTCGCTGCTCAAAATCTACAGCCAGGAAAACGGTCTGTTCTCACAAATCATCGAATTGTTCGGCGGCACGCGGCAGAACCTGACCATCAGCGCCAGCGCGTTCCGCCCTTTGTATATCGGTTCCGGCATCTGGCAGTACATCGGGTGGAACTCGATTATTTACCTGGCGGCGCTGGCCGCCATCGACCAGGAACAGTACGAGGCCGCGCGCATTGACGGCGCCAACCGCTTCCGGCAGCTGCTGCACATCACGCTGCCAGGCATCCTGCCCACCATCATGATTCTGTTCGTGCTGCGCATGGGCAGCATCCTCAACGTGGGTTACGAGAAAGTGCTGTTGATGTATACGCCCAGCACCTATGAGGTGGCGGATGTGTTCTCCACCTATACGTACCGCATGGGCCTTGAAAACCAGCAATACTCGCTGTCCACCGCGGTGGGCTTGTTCAACACTGTGGTGAACATTGCGTTTTTGTTGCTGACCAACTACTTCAGCAAAAAAACCACCGAATCCGGGTTGTTCTAAGGGAGTGCGGATATGACGACAAGAGCTGAAAAAGTCCGCGAACGCGGCGCGGGGCACCAGCGCTCCGCCGGGGATCGGGTGTTTGACGCGCTCAACGTGATCCTCATGATCGCGCTGTGCCTGCTTACGATTTACCCCATGTACTATGTGCTGGTGGCATCCTTCACCCAGAACTCCCACCTGGTGGCCAACCAGGGCTTCTTGTACTGGCCGGTCGGGTTCACGACAGGTTCGTACAAGCTGGCGTTCTCGCACCCGCTGCTGGTCAGCGGCTACAAGAACATCCTGTTTGTGCTGGCGGTATCCCTGCCGATCAACATCCTGTTGACGTTGTTCTGCGGCTACTTCCTGGCGTCCAGGGATGTCATGTTCAAAAAGCCGGTGCTGTTCCTGATCATGTTCACGATGTTCTTCTCCGGCGGCATGATCCCGATCTACCTCAACATCCGCGACCTGGGGCTGTACAACAGCCTGTGGGCGCTGATCCTGCCCGGCGCGATGAGCGTGTACAACAGCATCATCTGCCGCACGGCCATTGAGGCGGTGCCCGACAGCCTGCAGGAATCGGCGTACATCGACGGCGCCAATGACCTGGTGATCGTGTTCCGCATTGTGCTGCCGTTGATCATGCCCACCATCGCGGTGCTGCTGCTGTATTACGGCGTCAGCCACTGGAACAGCTGGTTCCCGGCATCCATCTACTTAAAGGACAACGAGAAACTGCCCATCCAGAACGTGCTGCGCGCGGTGCTAATCGCCAACTCGCCGATCCTCAACTCTGCTGCGGCAGAAAACGACCAGGTCAACGAATTCGCCGAATCCATCAAATACGCCGCCATCGTGCTGACCACCGTGCCGGTGCTGTGCATCTATCCGTTCCTGCAGCGGTACTTCGTCAAGGGCATCATGATCGGCGCGGTCAAGGGCTGACAACAAATCGATTGGGGGATCATCACATGCCATGGGCAACTGAAACTTTGGGCAAAGTTCTGCGCAAATACCGCAACACGGCGCCGCTGGCGGAAAAGCTAGCCACCGTTCCCTACGTGGGCAAAGGCGGCGAATGGTTGGATTCCGGCCGCAGCGGCAACGGCTGGTGGACCAACGGCTTCTGGCCGGCCATCATGTGGCAGGGCTATGCGCTGACCGAGGATGAGTTTTTCATCGGCGAGGCGCGCCGCGTGCAGGAAAAGATCCTCAAGGAAATGCACGGCTACTACAACACCAGCCACGACCTGGGCTTTATGTATCTGATCAGCTGCGGGGCCGACTATAAACTGACCGGCGACAAGGACGCCTTGCGCGAAACGTTGCTCGCCGCCAACCTGCTGGCCGGCCGCTTCAACCCCGCCGGGAAGTTCATTCGCTCCTGGAACCAGCCCGGACGCGAGGGCTGGGTCATCGTGGACTGCATGATGAACCTGCCGCTGCTGTACAGCGCCACCAGGCTCACCAATGATCCCCGCTATGCCGCCGTAGCGCGCGTGCACGCGGACACCACCAACCTGAACATCGTCAGGGAGGACGGCTCCTGCTTCCACATCGTGACCTTTGACCCCTATACCGGCAAGAAACTCAGCACCCCCGCCGGGCAGGGCAGCCACGACGGTTCCTCCTGGTCGCGCGGGCAGGCGTGGGCGCTGTATGGGTTCACGCTGTCCTATCTGCACACCCGTGACCCCAAATACCTCTATACCGCGAGGCGCATCGCAGATTACTTCTTGAGCCAGGTCAGCCCGGACGGCCTGACGCGCGTGGATTTCCAGCAGCCGGAGGACGTCGACATGGTCGACAACATCGCCGCCGCCATCGCCGCCTGTGGTTTGATCGAGTTGAGCCGCGAGACAGGCAACGATGTCTACATGGAGGGTGCGGTGCGTCTGCTCAAGGCGATGGACGAGCTGAGCGCCAACTATGACGAGAACACCTGCGGCGTGCTGCAGCGCTGCACGGCGGCGTACAGCGCCTCCTACAGCCGTCCGGAGCTGGAGCGCGAGACCAACATCATCTATGGCGACTACTTCTACATTGAGGCGCTGGCTAAGCTAAGCCAGCAGGACCCGATGCTCTGGTCGGTGGGCTGAGCCCTGGCCTGAGCGTGCCGTTTTCATGATCCGATTTGCCACCATCGGCCGCAGCTGGATTGCCCGGCTCTGGCTGGACAACGCATTGACCCTGCCGGGCTTCGCGCTGGCAGCGGTCTATTCGCGCGATCTTGCGGCCGCGCGGGCATTTGCTCAAGAGTATGGCGCGAAAAACGCTCATGACAATCTGGACGCGCTGGCCAATGACCCCAGTGTGGACGCGGTGTACATCGCGTCCCCGAACCTGTTTCACTATGAACAGTCCATGTGGATGCTCAAAGCCGGCAAGCATGTGCTGGTTGAAAAGCCCATGTCCGTCACGCGCGCGCAGGCAGAAGCCATGCATGAAGCCGCCGACCAGAGCGGGGTTGTGCTGCTGGAAGCCACGCGCAACATCCTCAACCCCGCCATGGAGCGCATCAGGGATGCCCTGCCCAGTCTGGGCACGCTTCGCCGCGCGCATTTGCAGTTCTGCCAGTATTCCTCCAAGTATGATCGGTTCAAGGCCGGCGAGCTGCCCAACACGTTCAACCCGGCGCTGGCCACCGGCGGCCTGATGGACCTGGGTGTGTACCCGGTGGAGGTGATGGCGTACCTGTTCGGCGCGCCACAGCGCGTGGCGGCGGTCAACCACATGCTTGCGCACGGCTGGGACGCGATGGGCACGCTGATCTGCGAGTATCCCGGCATGCAGTCGGTGATCACCTACTCCAAGATCACCCAGGGTTATGCCCCGTCGGAAATCCAGGGAGAAGACGGCGCGCTGTCCATCAACCACATTACGGAGTTAAGTGATCTGGTCGTCCGCCTGCGCACAGGGGAAGAGCACCGCATTGCGTCCGAGCCCGTCGGCAGCGACATGATGCAGGAAACCCGCGCGTTTCTGGACATCATCGCGGGAAAGCGGGATGGGACTCCGTACCGGCGCTGTTCGCTGACGGCCATGGGCATCATGGAGGATGCCCGGCAGCAGTTCGCGCGCGCCCATCAGGAGCGCAAGACGGGAGGGCCCGCATGAAAAAAGGCTTGCTGATTCCCACCCCATTGGGCGCGATGGCCGCGGTTGAGGAAGACGGCGCCATCGTGCACCTGGACTTTGCCGAGCATCTGCCGGAAGGGTGCCAAAGCGGCGAAAGCCCGCTCCTGAGCGACGCCCGCCTGCAGCTGGAGCAGTATTTCGCAGGCGAGCGCTCGATTTTTGACCTGCCGATCCGTCTGAAAGGCACGCCGTTCCAGCAGCGCGTGTGGCAGGCTTTGCTGGACATTCCCTATGGGCAAACCCGCACCTATGGCGAAATCGCCGCCGTTGCCGGCAACGCCAAAGCGTCCCGCGCGGTGGGATCCGCCAACCACAACAACCCCATCTCGCTGGTGGTGCCCTGCCACCGGGTGATCGGCGGGGGCGGCAAAATGGTGGGCTACGGCGGCGGCTTGTGGCGCAAGGAAGCGCTGCTGCAACTGGAACGTGACAATCTTGCCAATGCCCGCGCGGCGGGCTATACTCAACAAAACGAAACAAAGGAGTGACAACGATGAAAGTATTGGTCGAAACCTCCGCGCGGCACCTGCACGTGACCCAGGAAGACCTGGAGACGCTGTTCGGGCCGGGCTATCAGCTCACGGAAAAGAAGGCGCTGTCCCAGCCCGGGCAGTTTGCCTCCAATGAAAAGGTCAAGGTGATCGGCCCGCGCGGCGAGATGAACCTGTCCATCCTGGGGCCCACCCGCAAAGGCACGCAGGTGGAGGTCTCCTATTCGGACGCACGCGCGCTGGGCGTCACCGCCCCGGTGCGCGAATCCGGCGATACCAAGGGCTCGGCCGCCTGCAAGCTGGTCGGCCCCAAGGGTGAGGTGGAGCTGCCCGAGGGCGTGATTGTGGCCAAGCGCCACATCCACGCGACCACCGCCGACGCCAAAGCGCTGGGCGTCACCAACGGCGAGATCGTGTCCGTCAAAGTGGTCACTCCGGAGCGCTCGCTCACCTTTGGCGATGTGGTGGTGCGCGTCAGCGACAGCTACGCGCTGGCCATGCACATTGACACAGACGAAAGCAACGCCGCCAGCGCCGGGGGCGAGGTGTACGGAGAGGTTGTCAAGTAATACCCACCAGCCAAATCCAAGCCCCGCTCCACGCCATGGAACGGGGCTTTTGCCATCAACACACCGCGAAAAGCATCACGAATGCATTGTGCACTGGTTAACTTGTGCTACAATACGCCGGATCGCTTGAAAGGAGGGAGCGTATGCCAGTCAACCTGAACGGCCGCTCGCTGTTGACGCTCAAGGACTATACACCCCGGGAAATCCAGTACCTGCTTCAGCTCTCCTTTGACCTCAAAGCCAAAAAGCGCATGGGCATCCCCGGCGACCTGCTCAAGGGCAGGAACATCGCGTTGTTGTTTGACAAGCCCTCAACCCGCACCCGGTGCGCTTTTGAGGTGGCCTGCTATGACGAGGGCGGCTGCGCCACGTTTTTGAGCAACAGCCAGATGGGCAAAAAGGAATCGCTGGAGGATACCGCGCGTGTGCTGGGCCGCTACTACGACGGCATCCAGTACCGCGGTTTCAGCCAGAAAACGGCGGAGGATCTGGCCGCCTACGCCGGGGTTCCGGTGTGGAACGGGCTGACCGACAGTTATCACCCCACCCAGGCGCTGGCGGACATCATGACGCTGATGGAAAACACGAAAAAGCCGCTGTCCGAATGCAAGCTTGTCTTTGTGGGCGACGCGCGCAACAATGTGGCGCATTCCCTGATGATCATATCGGCCAAGCTGGGTATGGCGTTCACCGCGGTTTCGCCGGCGAACCTCAAGCCCGACCGCGCGCTGACCCACCAGATGACCGCGCTGGCCAGGGACACCGGCGCGCGGCTGGAAGCCACCTCCGACCTGAGCGCGGTTTCCGGCGCCGACGCGGTGTACACCGATGTATGGTTTTCGATGGGCGAGGAGGAAAAGGCGGAGGAGCGCATCCACCTGCTGTCGCCGTACCGCGTCACGCAGGATGTGATAGCGTCCACCGGCAACCCGCACGCCATTTTCCTGCACTGTCTGCCCTCTTTCCATGACATGAACACGCAGATCGGCATGGACATCTACGAGAAGCACGGCATCAAGGAAATGGAAGTGGAGGACAGGGTGTTCCGCGCGCCGTACAGCAAGGTCTTTGACCAGGCCGAAAACCGGCTGCACACGATCAAAGCCATTATGGTGGCCACCATTGGCAGACAATAAAGCAGCGCCAAGGAGGGGACACATGCCCACCGTCGTGATCGCTCTGGGGGGGAACGCCCTGCAGGAAGCGGGCAGCGCGGCAACCGCCGAAAACCAGCTGGACGCCGTGTACAAAACCTGCGTACACATCGCCGAAATTGTGAAAGACGGCTGGCGGGTGGTCATCGCGCACGGAAACGGCCCGCAGGTGGGCCGGATCGTGCTGCAAAACGAAGCGGCCCGTGACATCACGCCGGCCATGCCTTTTGATGTGTGCGGCGCGATGAGCCAGGGCATGATCGGCTACCACATCCAGCAGGGGCTGGCCGAGGTGCTGCGCAGGCAGGGCATCGCGCGCCCCGTGGTGACCGTGGTCACGCAGGTGGTGGTTGATAAGGACGACCCCGGCTTTGCAAACCCCACCAAGCCGATCGGCCCGTTTTACATGGCCGGGCAGGCCGAAGCCATCGCGGCGCAGAAAGGCTACGCGATGAAGGAGGACGCCGGGCGCGGTTTCCGGCGGGTGGTCGCTTCGCCCGCGCCGGTTGCCATTGTGGAGATTGACGCGGTGCGCGCGCTGATGGAACGGGGCTTTATTCCCATCACCGTGGGCGGCGGCGGCATCCCGGTCATCAAAAACGCGGACGGCAGCCTGTCCGGCGCCGCGGCGGTAATCGACAAGGACCATGCCGCGGAGCTGCTGGCAGAGCAGCTGGGTGCCGACGTGCTGCTGATTCTGACGGCGGTGGAGCAGGTGAGCCTTCACTACCACAAGCCGGACCAAAGGCAGCTTTCCCTCGTGTCCGCGCAGGAGGCGGCGGAATATGTCGCGCTGGGGCATTTTGCCCCCGGCTCCATGCTGCCCAAGATGGAAGCGGCGATGCGCTTTGCGCGCTCCGGCTCCGGCAGACGCGCCATCATCACCTCGCTGGATCAGGCGGCGCGCGCGCTCAACGGGCAGGCGGGCACCACGGTCACGATGGAAAGGGCATAGGCAAAACATGCAGAAACGGACCTGGACATTCAACCACACGATCAAGGCTTCCTATGTCGCCTACATCGTGCAGGCCATCATCAACAACTTTGTACCCCTGCTGCTGGTCACTTTCCAGCGGGACTTTGGCATATCGCTTGAGAAAATCGCGCTGCTGGTGGGCTTCAATTTCGCCGTGCAGCTGGTCGTGGACTTGATCGGTTCCCTGACCATCGACTGCATTGGCTATCGCCCGGCGATCGTGGCGGCGCATGTGCTGACCACGCTGGGCATGCTGCTGCTGGGCATCCTGCCCCATGTGATGGACCCGTTCACCGGCCTGATGGTGGCGGTGGTGGTCTACGCGATGGGCGGCGGCATTCTGGAGGTGCTGGTGTCCCCCATCGTGGAGGCGTGCCCGACGGAGAACAAGGCCGGTGCCATGAGCCTGCTGCACTCCTTCTACTGCTGGGGGCACATGGCGGTGGTGCTGCTGTCCACCGCGTTCTTCCTGGCGTTTGGCGTTTCGTCCTGGCGCTACATGGCGTGGCTCTGGGCGCTGGTGCCGGCGGTCAATATCTATGTGTTCCTGCACGTGCCCATCAACACGCTGCCCAAGGCCGACGTGCGCCCGGGCAACTACCGCCGCCTGCTGGGCTCGCCGATCTTCTGGCTGTTGTTTGTGCTGATGGTCTGCGCCGGCGCGTCCGAGCAGGGCATGGCCCAGTGGGCGTCCGCCTTTGCCGAGCTGGGCCTGCGCGTGAGCAAGGCCGTGGGCGACGTGCTGGGTCCCACGTTCTTTGCGCTGATGATGGGCATTGCGCGCGCGCTGCACGCCAAATACAGCGAGCGGCTCAAGGTGCAGACCGCGATGGTGGCGTCTGCCTCGCTGTGCATTGTGGCGTATCTGGTGGCCGCGTTTTCGCCCAACGCGTTTGTGGCACTGTTTGCGGTGGGCGCGTGCGGTTTTTCGGTGGGCTTGTTCTGGCCGGGCACGTTCAGCCTGGCCGCGGTGGACCTGCCCACCGGCGGCACGGCGATGTACGCGCTGCTGGCGCTGGCGGGCGACCTGGGCTGCTCGGCGGGCCCCTCGCTGGTGGGGCTGGTGTCCTCCCGCGCCGGGGGCAACTTAAGCTACGGGTTTCTGGC
>JAGVSV010000162.1 GCA_019137115.1 Bacillota bacterium | reverse complement strand
CTGGGTAGAAATGCACAGCGTGTTGCCATAGGAATAGCGCATCAGCACGCCTTCCACGCAATGGCCATCCTGCATGCCGAACAGGTACTTGCGTGTGCCGTCCACTGCCGATTCTTTGCGTTCCACAATGGTGACCGGGTTGGCGATGGCGGTGCGTTCAAGCGCTGCAACCAGCGTTTTAGGCAGGTTGGACATGGCGGAAAACGCCGCGCCCTTGTGCAGCCAGGCAAACAGCTGATTCGCGCGGTAGGCGGTTTGTCCGATGCCCGCAAGCCAGGCCTTCAATTCTTCTTTGTCCATACCCAGCAAGCGGGCGCGGTTCAACTCGCTCATGCCCGGCGCATCCTGATCATATAGAAGCCCTCCACGCCGTCCCGGTGCGGGAACAGCTGCAACCCCAGCGGCGTTTCATGCTGGCGCAGCGATTCGGGGATCGTGTCCGGCAGCGGCTCCACCGTAAACTCCGGGTGGGCCGACAGGAACGCTTCGGCTTGCAGGCTGTTTTCCTCTTTGAGGATGCTGCATGTGGAATACACCAGCGCGCCGCCGGGGCGCACATAGGCACTGGCCACGTTGAGCAGCTGCTGTTGCGTTTCACACATGGCGGCCAGGCCCTCCGGGGTGAGCCCATAGCGGATTTCGGGCTTGTTCTGGTACAGGCCCATGCCGCTGCACGGCGCGTCCACGAGCACCACGTCCATGTCTGCCTCAAACCGCGGCCAGGGCGTGAGCGCGTCGCGCAGCGCCGGGCGCACATTGTTGTACCCCATGCGCCGCACCATGGCTTCCAGAAGCTGGACGCGGTGGTCGTGCTTGTCCCAGGCGAAGATGCGGCCGGTGTCCTGCATGGATTCGGCCATGTAGGCGGTTTTCCCGCCGGGCGCGGCACAGGTGTCCAGCACCCGCATGCCGCGCCTGACCATGGTGGCCTCGGCGGCGGCCATGCTGCCCTCGCCGTGGATGGTGAACAGGCCTTTCCGGAACCCTTCCTCACTGGACATATACGGCACGCCGTACACACGGAACGCGCCGGGCATTACACCTTTTGTGTACCGCCACTCCTGCGTGATCAGCCATTGCTCGAACTGGTCGGCGCTCATGCGCAGGCGGTTGGGGCGCAGGATGATGTGATCCTCCGGCCGCGGCGCAGCCAGGATGGCGGTGGCCATGTCGATGCCGTAGGTGTCGGTCAGTTTCTGCACCAGCCACTCGGGCATCGAGTGGACAACGGACAAGTGCCGGCTGCCCTCTTCCGGCGCGGGCCAGAGCAGGGTGTCCTTCTGCCGGATTAAGTTGCGCAGCACGGCGTTGACCAGCCCCGACAGCTCCGGGTGCGGGCCTTTGTTGGCCAGGTTGACCGCCTCACTGACGACCGCGTGATCGGGAATCTTGTCCATGTACAGCACCTGGCTGGCGCTCATGCGCAGCAGGTTGCGGATGGGGCCGGGCAGGAAATCCGGCGCTTCCAGCAGCTTGCCAAGCATGTAGTCAATGCCCAGCAGCCGCTCCAGGGTGGTGTAGATCAGCCGCGTGGCCAGGCGGCGTTCCCGGTCGTTGTGCTCGGTGCGCGGCAGATAGATCATGTCCCGCAGCGTTTGGTCCAGCACGATGGACGCATAGGCGTCGTGCTCCAGCACCTCATTGAGTACGCGCAGCGCCATGTTCCGCGCCTGCATGGAATCGACGCCATCGCGCGAGGGCGCGGGGCGGGCAAAGGGGCGCGGGGCGTTGGGGGTGAACGCGGGTTTCCCGTAAGGGCGCGGGGCGCCGGGCCTGGGAGCGGGTTTGCCGTATGGGCGTGGCGTGTCAGAGGTTGGGGCCGGTCGGCCATATGGGCGCGGCGCATCTGGCTTGGGTGCGGGACGGCCGTACTGGCGGGGCGTGCCGGAGGTGGGTGACGGTTTGCCGTACTGCCGGGGTGCGTCAGATGTGGGAGCGGGTCTGCCGTATTGACGCGGTGCGTCAGGCTTTGGGGCGGGTCTCCCGTACTGTCGTGGGCCGTCAGATGTGGGAGCGGGTCTGCCGTATTGACGCGGTGCGTCAGGCTTTGGGGCAGGTCTCCCGTACTGTCGTGGGCCGTCAGATGTAGGCGCGAGTCTGCCGTATTGACGCGGTGCGTCAGGCTTTGGGGCAGGTCTCCCGTACTGTCGTGGGCCGTCAGATGTAGGCGCGGGTCTGCCATATTGCCGGGGTGCGTCTGGCTTCGGAGCGGGTCTGCCGTATTGTCGCGGCGCATCAGATGCGGGCGCGGGTTTTCCGTACTGACGCGGTGCGTCAGGTTTCGGAGCGGGTCTGCCGTACTGACGCGGTGCGTCAGGCTTTGGCGCAGGGTTGCCGTATTGACGCGGCGCGCCGGGCGCGGGTGCGGGGCGGCCGTAGCGGCGCGGGTTGTCTGCTTTGGGCGCGGGTCGGCCGTACTGCCGGGGCTTGTCTGGCTCAGGCGCGGGGCGGCCATACGGACGCGGGGCGCTGGATGCGGGCGCGGGCTCATGGCGTTTCCCCTTCCTGCAGGCTTGTTCCAAGCTGAATCGGATGCCCGCGCAGGTAATCCGCCGCGGCCATCGCTTTGCCGCCTGCGGCTTGCAGCGTGTGAATGCGCAGCGCGCCTTCGCCACAGGCAACCACCAAGCCGTCCTTGTTGTCGGCGGACAGCACGGTGCCTGGTTCCCCGCTTTCGTCTGCCGCACGGGCCGCAAGCACCTTGAGTACGCCGTGGGGCGAGGGGGTGAAAGCGCAGGGCCAGGGGTTCAGCCCCCGCACCAAATGGGCAATGTCGCGGGCGCTCTGCTGCCAGTCGATCAACCCCATGTCCTTCTTGAGCATCGGGTAGTAGCTCATGCGGGATTCGTCCTGCGGCGTGCGCGGGCAGGTGCCGTCCAGCAACTTGCCAACGGTCTCCACCAGCAGATCCGCGCCCAGCAGCGCCAGGCGGTCGGTCAGCTGGCCGGCGGTTTC
>JAGVSV010000186.1 GCA_019137115.1 Bacillota bacterium | reverse complement strand
GAAAAAGGCACTGGTTGATCGCTGAACGTTCCCAGAGAAATTGGCGGGGTCCGCGGAACCCAAAACGAAATATGTGTAAAAAATCTCAACAAGTCCCCTGACCGGATTGACTTAGCTATTCCAGCATGTGATAATATGAGCAAGCACACAAAGGAGGGAAAGAACATGAAGCTGAAAAGAATGCTTGCGTGGGTACTTGTGTTGGCGCTCGCACTGGCTGTCCCCGTTTATGGGGAAGGGCTGAAGGCTGGCACCTACACAAAAACCACCAACGCCATGCAGGGGCCGTTGACGCTCGAAATGGTCGTTGCGGACGGAAAAATCGAATCGCTGAAAGTGACCGAGCATGTGGAAACCCCGGGCGTCGGGGGCTATGCGGCCGAAGTGGTGCCGCAGCGCGTTGTGGACAGCCAGTCGCTGGCTGTGGATACGGTGACGGGTGCGACCATCACCAGTGTCATCATTTTGAATGCCGCAGGCGACCTGCTGGCGGAAGCCGGCGCAGACGTTGCTGCATACAAGGTGAAGCCCGAAGCAGCACCTGCCACGGACGTGGACATGACCGCAGATGTGGTCATCGTGGGCGGCGGAGGTGCCGGCCTGGCAGCGGCGGTGTCCGCTACGTCCAAAGGTGCCAGCGTTATACTGATCGAGAAAACCGGTTTCCTGGGTGGCAACTCCATCGTTGCCGGGGGCATTTACAATGCGCCGGACCCCAAACTTCAGGACTACGCGGAGATCGGCGGCAACCCCCATTCGCTGGTTGAAGAAGCGGTAGCGGAGGAGCCCGTAAACGAAGCGCACAAGGCGCTGATCGAAGCGGTCAAGGCCGATTATGAGGCGTTCAAAAAGACGGACAAGAAGCTGTTTGACAGCCCCAACTGGTTTGCATTGCAGACCTGGAACGGCGGCGACAAGATCGCCGATTTGGCCATTGTGGAAAACATGGCCAATCATTCAAAGGACGCGTTGGATTGGCTCCACAGCATGGGATTTGAGTACAAGGATCAGATTTCGCAGGGCGCAGGTTCTCTTTATCCGCGCACCCATTCTGCCATTCTGCCCAACGGTGTAGGCTATATCAAGGCGTTTACCGACACACTGGATAAGGCGTCGGGCTACACGCTGCTGATGAACACCACCGGCGAAAGCCTGATCACGGAAAATGGACGGGTGACAGGCGTGAACGCTGTGGGGAAAGACGGCGAGAAAGTCACTCTGCACGCCACAAAGGGGGTCATCCTTGCCACAGGCGGTTTTGCCAGCAACGTGAAGCTCCGGCAGGAATATTGCGAGGGAGAAAAGTGGCCGGATTTGGGGCCGACACTGCCAACGTCCAACGTATCCGGCGTAACTGGGGATGGCATTTTCATGGCGCAAGAGGTAGGCGCTGATCTGGTCAACATGGAGCAGATCCAGTTGTTGCACGTGTGCAACCCGAAAACGGGCCATACGTATGACATCATCAGCGGTACGACTGTGGCAGGCATTTTTGTCAACCAGGAGGGCAAGCGCTTCATCCGCGAAGACGGGCGCCGTGACGAAATCAGCAAAGCCATCCTTTCGCAGACGGGCGGGAAAATGTACCTGCTTTTCAGCGCTGATTTGGCGCCGGACCCCAACACAACCAAGGCGCTGGGCGGCCAGACCCTGCAATATTATCTGGACACCAACAAAGACTATGTCACGGCGGACACCATTGAGGAGCTGGCGGAGAAACTTGGCATGCCGGCCGAAGAGCTGAAGGCGACCGTAGACGCGTTTAACCAACATTTGGCGGCGGGCACGGAGGACGAATTCGGGCGCGTCACTTACTTCCAGAAAATTGAGACAGCGCCGTTCTACGCGTACCCGCGCAGCCCCGCGGCGCATCATACGATGGGTGGTGTGCGCATCGACGCCGAAACACATGCGCTTGATAAAGAAGGCAACGTGATCCCCGGCTTGTACTGCGCAGGGGAGATCACCGGCGTAGTTCATGGCGGCAACCGCCTGGGTGGAAACGCGCTTGTGGACTTCACCGTATATGGACGTATCGCTGGTGAATCGGTTGTGAATGACAATCCATAACCACCATACTGACACGCACCACCATACTGACACGCGATAGGAGTGGAAAACCTAGCAGCCGGGCCATTGGCCCGGCTGCTTTGCTACATCACCGTATACCGCGCCGCGACCGCTACTTCCTTCGCCCTTGTGCGCACTATAATGGTGTGGCGCTTGAGGGTAGCGGGGTTGTCAGGCGAGATGGCGACATAGATGGCCGCGTCGGCGGGCAGTTCGTCCAGTGCCAGCGACAGGGTCTTGCCGTTGCGCAAGAACCGCGCCGCGAACGGGCCGGTTACCTTCTGCACGTCGGCCAGATAGTTGTAGCCGTTGTCCTGTTCGGGCAGGGCGGCGGGAGCCATTTGCCCGGTGAAGTCAGCTTCCCCGGACGCGTGGAACACCCAGTCGATGGTGTGCTCCTCCTCACAGGTCACGGTCATGCGGTCGGTCAGCGTATTGCCGGCTGCGGTCAGCGCGCGCGTGGCAGTGACACCGGGGTAGGCGTCGGTCACCCGCATGTCAAAGGAGTTTCCGTCATCGGACAGT
>JAGVSV010000217.1:3047-3456 GCA_019137115.1 Bacillota bacterium | reverse complement strand
GATCGTGGTGGGCGCGGGCGTGGACTATCTGCTGACGCAGCTGATGTATCTGCTGCCCAAAGATGCCCGCCTGGCGATGGAGGACCCGGGCTACCAGGGCGCGGCGCGCGTGGCGCGTCTGCATCACCGCACAGCCCTGCCGGTGCCGGTGGATGCCCAGGGGATGGCGGTGGAGGCACTGGCGCGATCAGCCGCGGACATCGCCTATGTCACGCCATCCCACCAGTTCCCAATGGGGGTCACCATGCCCATCGGGCGGCGCACGCAGTTGCTGCACTGGGCGCAGGGAGCGCCTGGCCGGTACATCATCGAGGATGACTATGACAGCGAGTTCCGGCACCTGCTGCGTCCGGTACCAGCCATCGCGGGATTGCATGACGGCGGGCGCGTGATCTATCTGGGCACGTTC
>JAGVSV010000217.1:0-3019 GCA_019137115.1 Bacillota bacterium | reverse complement strand
GGCCGGTACATCATCGAGGATGACTATGACAGCGAGTTCCGGCACCTGCTGCGTCCGGTACCAGCCATCGCGGGATTGCATGACGGCGGGCGCGTGATCTATCTGGGCACGTTCAGCCGCAGCCTGGCGCCTTCCCTGCGCATCGCCTACATGGTGCTGCCACAGGCGTTGCGCAGGGAATTCCGGGCGCTGCAGCCGTCCGGCGGCTGCACCGTGTCCCGCTTTGAGCAGCAAACGCTGGCGCGCTTCGTATCGGAAGGGCACTACGCCCGGCACCTGCGCAAAATGGGCATTATGTATGCGCGGCGGTGCGCCGCGCTGTGTGAGGCACTGCTTGTCATCCCCGGCGCCCGCATCCAGGGGGAAGAAGCCGGGCTTCATTTCCTGCTGACCATAGAGGGCAAAACCGAGGCCCAGCTGGTGGAAAGGGCCGCCCAGAGCGGCATCCCCCTGCGCGGGCTGAGCGCATACTGCGCCCATACAAAACCAGACCCGGCCACCGTGGTGGTCGGGTATGCGGGGCTGCCGGATGATCAGGTGGAGGGGGCGGTGCAGGCGCTCAGACAGGCGTGGCGTCTTTAACCGGCTCCACCTGTTTTCCTTCCGCCACCGGCATCGCAGGGCTGTCGGGCATCTCCGTCACCGGCAGGCACACCACGATGCGCGTGCCCACCCCTTCCCGGGAGACCACGTCAAAGTAGCCATTGTGCCGGTCGACAATCCATTTGGCGATGGACAAACCCAGCCCGGTGCCGCCGGTGTGGCGCGCGCGCGCCGGGTCGGAGCGGTAGAACCGCTCAAAGATACGCGGTATATCGCCGCTGGCGATACCCGTGCCATTGTCCTGCACCGCCAGGCACGGGATGCCGTCGCGCGTCACATAGCTGCGCAGCGTGATCGGATCGCCGGGGGAGGAGTATTTGGCCGCGTTGTCCACCAATATGCGCACCGCCTGCTTGAGCATGGCGGCATCGCCCACGGCGGGCACATGATCATCCGCCTGCAGGCGCCACGCGTGCTGCTGGTCGATCATCGCGTACTCCTCATACACATCGCGCATGAACTCGGATAGATCCACCGGCGCGAACGTCAGCTGCTGGCGCCCCACGTCACCGCGGGCTAAAAATAGCAGTTGCTCGACCAGCTTTTGCATGTGCTCGGATTCAGATTTGATGGCGGCGATGCTTTCCTCCAGGATTTTTTCATCGTCCTTGCCCCAACGCGTCAGCATGCCGGCATACCCCTGGATAACCGCAATGGGCGTGCGCAGCTCGTGGGAAGCGTCCGACACAAAGCGCGCCTGCTCCTGGTATGCCTCGTGCATGCGCGCCATCAGGCTGTTGATGGCCTCCTCCAGCCCCAGCAGGTCGCGGTCGCCGGTGGACAGCCGGGCGTCCGGCGAATCCGGGCTGATGCGGGCGATGGCATCCTCCAGCGAGTGGTACTTGCGCTCCAGAAACTGCGGGTCGGTCATGGCCTGGGCGGTTTCCGCCATCCTGTGCAGCGGCTTGAGCAGCTGCCTTGTACGGTTTTTGCCGGTGCGGTACGCGATGACCAGTACGATCACTTCCATCCCCACCGCGGTGGGCAGGACGCGCAGCCCCGCGTCAAACAGCGTGCCCATCTCCTTCTGGTAGGGCTCGCCCTGAAACTCAAAATGATAGGTTGCGCTGCGCAGCTTCTCCGGCAGGGGCAACCCTTCCTCCCAGGTGACATGCCGGGCAATGTTGGGTTTCCAGTTGGCGCCCAGCGCGGCGTGCTCCGCCGTATAGCACCAGCCCGCGATCACCAGGCCGATGGCCAGCGCGTTGACCAGCAAAATCGTCCAGAAAATCCGCAGGAAGAACCCCCGGTTAATGCGCCGGGCGATGGAGGTCATCCTGCGGTTGTCGCTCATGCGCCCTCCGCGCGGATCGTGTAGCCCACCCCGCGCACGGTGTGGATCAGCTTGACCTGATGCTTTTCGTCAATTTTCGCCCGAAGGTAGCGGATGTACACATCCACCACGTTGGTCTCGCCCACATAGTCATAGCCCCACACCTTTTCCATCAGCGTGTCGCGGGTCAGCACGATCGACTGGTTTTCCACCAGCGTCTGCAGCAGCGAAAACTCCCGGCCGGTTAATTCCACCGGCTCGCCGTTGACAGTCACGGTATGCCGCGCCGCGTCCAGCGCCAGCGGCCCCACGGTCAGCGGCGCGTCCACCGCGCTTTGCCGTTTGCGCAGCGCGGTGCGGATGCGCGCCAACAATTCCTCAATGGAAAACGGCTTGGTGATGTAGTCATCCGCGCCCATGTCCAGGCCCGTCACCTTGTCCATCACCGCGTCGCGGGCGGTCAGCACGATCACGGGCACCTGGGAGGTCTTGCGCAGCCGGCGCAGCACCTCCAGGCCGTTCAGTTCCGGCAGCATGATGTCCAGCAGCACCAGGTCATACTCGCCGCTTTCAGCCTGCGCAAGGCCAGTGCGGCCGTCCTCAGCCTTGTCCACGGTATAGCCCTCGTGCGAAAGCTCCAGCTCAATGAACCGGGCAATCTTCTGTTCATCCTCCACCATATAGCCCTCGTGCGAAAGCTCCAGCTCAATGAACCGGGCAATCTTCTGTTCATCCTCCACCAGCAAAATCCTGGCCATGGTGCCCCCTCCTGTGCGTTACTCGGGTTGGCCGCAGTTTTTCCCGCCGCCGCGGATGTTGTCCGCCGCGTTGGCCACGTGGTCCATCGCCTGGTTTACCTTATCGCTGATGCCTTCTCCCGTCAATGAATAGCGGATGCCGAAGAACAGCGACACGACGATCGCGACAATCGGCACCCAGGTGGTGAACACGATCAGCAGGATCACGGCGATCAGAGGCAGTGTCAGCACGGTTTTCCCGTGCCGTGAAACGACCACGTCGATTTTGCTAGCGCGGTTGACCAGCGAAACCAGCATATCCACCAGGCGGCGCACCACGCCGCGCACCGAATCGTCGGTCTGCGCTGTCTGCGGCCGCGGCTCCCGGCGGGTGGTGTAGGGGGTC
>JAGVSV010000076.1 GCA_019137115.1 Bacillota bacterium | reverse complement strand
CGGCAGACCGGGCTACTCCCCGGCACGCCGGTGGTCGCCGGCGGCCTGGACGCCGCGTGCGGCACCCTGGGCGCCGGCGTCTTCCGCAGCGGGCAGACGCAGGAACAGGGCGGTCAGGCGGGCGGCATGAGCATCTGCATGGATCGTATGGCGGCGGACAAGCGCCTGATCCTGAGCCGGCACGTGGTCCCGGGCCTATGGCTGCTGCAGGGCGGGACGGTGGGCGGCGGGGGCATCCTGCGATGGATGCGCGACGAGCTCTTTGCGCAGGAGGCGCTGCTGGCAAAAGAGCAGCATGGATCCGTCTATCACCAGATGGACCGCGCTGCGGAAGGCATCGCGGCGGGCTGCGATGGGCTGGTCTTTTTGCCCTACATGGCCGGGGAGCGGTCGCCAATATGGGATCCGGACGCGCGTGGCGTGTTCTTTGGCCTGGACTATGCAAAGACGCGGGCGCACATGATCCGCGCGGGCATGGAAGGCACGGCGTTTGCGCTGCGCCACAACTGCGAAACGGCGCAGGAGGCGGGTGCTGCAATCAACGACCTGCACGCGATGGGTGGCGCCGCCAACAGCGGGATATGGACGCAGATCAAGGCTGACGTAACGGGCTATACA
The DNA here is from genome assembly GCA_019137115.1 of Bacillota bacterium. GTDB lineage: Bacteria > Bacillota > Clostridia > Christensenellales > Aristaeellaceae > JAGVSV01. Next base: position 11,427 of record JAGVSV010000076.1, on the reverse strand, counting down.
ATCCACGTGCCCTCGTCGGACACCGCGACCGCGCTGGGCGCGGCGCTGCTGGCCGGAGTCGGGACAGGCGTGTACGATGGTTTTGAACAGGCTGTCGGCAAAACGGTGCGCATCCAGCGGACGCATATCCCAAACAGCGATGCGGGGAAGGCGTATGACAAAAACTATCGCATTTATCGCAAGCTCTACGAACAGCTCAAGGATTTGATGAAGGAGGCGGCTCGATGAAAGCGGCGGTACTGTATGAAGGCGGCGTGATCCGGTATGAGGAGTGGCCCGATCCGGTACCCAAGCCCGGCGATTCCGACCTGCCGCGCGCGCTGGCAGGCAAGGCGCACTACTATCCGATCGTGCTGGGCCATGAGTTTTCCGGCGAGGTGGTCGAGGTGTGCGAGGGCTCCGGCCGCATCAAGCCAGGCATGCGGGTGTCCGGCGTGCCGCTGTTACCGTGCATGCAGTGTGGCGATTGCGCGCAGGGGAATTATTCGCTGTGCCGGCAGTACAGCTTCATCGGTTCGCGCGTGCAGGGCAGCTTTGCGCAGTATGTGGCGCTGCCGGAGGCAAACGCAGTGCCGTTTGACGAATCGGTTTGCTGGGTGCAGGGCGCGCTGTTTGAGCCGTCGACGGTTGCGCTGCACGGCCTGATGCGGAACAAATACTTCGGCGGCGAGGATGTGGCCATCCTGGGCGGCGGTACCATCGGTCAGTTTTCGGCACAGTGGGCGCGCATCATGGGCGCCAAAAACGTGACGGTGTTTGACCTGGAGCAAAGCAGGCTGAATCTTGCCCTCCGGCTGGGCGCGCAATATGGCATCCACACAGGCAACGAGGGTTTCATGGAGGAGGCGCTCTCCCTCACCCAGGGCAAGGGCTATGGCATGGTGTTTGAAACGGCAGGGGCTGTCGCCACCATGCGCATGGCGTTCTCCCTGGCCGCCAACAAGGCGCACGTGTGCTTTATCGGCACCCCGCACCAGGACCTGACGTTCACGCCGGCGCAGTGGGAGAACATGAACCGCAAGGAGTTCCGCCTGACGGGCTCGTGGATGAGTTATTCCGCGCCCTTCCCGGGGCGGGAGTGGTCGCTGACAGCGCATGCCTACAAACAGGGCACACTGCGCTTTGATGAGCAGCTGATCTACCGCACCTTCCCGCTGTCGGAAGCCCAGCAAGCCTTCGACCTTTATCGCACGCCCGGCCAGGTGCAGGGAAAGGTCATGTTCTCAGTCGATTGAGTTGATCACAACCTGGTCGTACAGGCGGTTGACATTGTCCATGTTCACGCGGCCGGTTTCCAGCTCCAGCGCGTTGGCGGCGGCCGCCGCCGTGGCGAACCGCAGCGTGCGCTGTACCGGCCAGCCGCGCACAATGCCCACGGCAAAGCCAGCTGTCATGCTGTCGCCGCTGCCGGTGGCGCTCACCGCTTCAATGGCAGGCGGTGCGGCGTGAAACGCGCCCTCCCCGCACACCACCACCGCGCCGCGCGCGCCCATTGACACAACGACCATTCCGATGCCCGCCTGGTACAGCTGGCGGGCGTTCTCCATCACATCGGATACGGAACCGCTGACCGTGTGCCCTGTAAGCTGCCCCAGCTCCTCCAGGTTGGGCTTGATCATGGTGGGCTTGGCCAGCACCCCCTGGCGCAGCAGCGAGCCACTGGTGTCCAGGAGGACGGGTTTGTCAGCAGCGCGGCACCGCGAGATCAGTTCGGCGTAGAAATCGGTCGGCATGCCTTGGGGCAGGCTGCCGGATATGGTGACGGCGGCGCTTGACGCCAGCAGCCGCTCAAAGCGCCGCAGGAATGCCGCAGTCGTGTCGGCGTCGACCTGCAAGCCTGGCTCCAGAAACTCGGTCTGCCGCCCATCGGGCTCAATGATGTTGATGCAGGTGCGCGATTCGCCGGCCGCGCGCTCAAAGTCGCATCGGACGCCCTTGTGCGCAAGGTTCTCCTCCACCCAACTGCCCGCGTGCCCGCCGATGATGCCGGTCGCCACCACGTCCTCGCCCAGCGCCCGCACGGCCTTCGCCACATTCAGGCCCTTGCCGCCCGGCGTCGCGCGGCACTCAGCCACCCGGAGCACCTCGCCCGGTTTATTCTCGCAGATCAGCACGTAGGATTTGTCGATCGCCACGTTCATCGTCACCGTCAGGATCATGGATGTCACCGCTTTTCTATATACCGGTCGGGCACCTTGTACCTATTGAGTAACGCCATGCTTGCGGAACACGGTTCGCGTGCGATTACTTTCTCGATTTCGTTCAGCCCTTCTACTTTGTTGCACACTCATTGCTCTCCCTGCTGCCGGGCAGGAGCCACGCGGCTCCGCCTGGCAGGTCATTGCGCTTCTGCAGTCCGCAAAACCTGAAACGTTTCGTTTGACAACCTTACAGTCGTTTCGGTTTCCTGTCAACGTCCTTTCCCACGATTTCCTGTTAGGGTTCACGTTGGCGTCGTTTTTGCACTTCTCAAAAAATGCGGAGGAATGCACATCCTGTAAAATTGACACCATCCCTGCCCACGCCTATAATAAAATGCTTTTCAGGCAAGGAGGTAGGGATGGACGAGCTTTCACGCGAGGTGGCGCGCCGGCGGACATTTGCCATCATCAGTCATCCGGACGCGGGCAAGACCACGCTGACGGAAAAGCTGCTGCTGTATGGCGGGGCGATCCGGCAGGCGGGCAGTGTCAAGGCGCGGAAGGCCGACCGTCACGCCACCAGCGACTGGATGGAGATTGAAAAGCAGCGCGGCATCTCGGTGACGTCCAGCGCGATGCAGTTTTCCTTTGAGGGGTACCACATCAACATTCTGGACACGCCGGGGCACCAGGACTTTTCCGAGGATACCTACCGAGTGCTGGTGGCGGCCGACAGCGCGGTGATGCTGATGGACGCGTCCCGCGGCGTGGAGGAGCAGACGATCAAGCTGTTCCGGGTGTGCCGGATGCGGGGCATCCCGATCTTTACGTTTGTGAACAAAATGGACCGTGCGGCCAAGGACCCCTTTGCGCTGATGGAGGAGCTGGAGCAGGTGCTGGGCATCCGGTCGGTGCCCGTGAACTGGCCCATCGGCGTGGACGGCGATTTCCAGGGCGTGTACCACCGCGATACCGGCATGGTGGAGCTGTACTTTTCCGGCGACCATGGCCGCACCAAGGCGAAGAAAACGGAGATCGCGCTTACTGATCCTGCCATCGAGGGCATGCTGGACAAGCACTACCTCACCCGCCTGCGCGAGGAAGTGGAGCTGCTGGAGGTAGCCGGCGACGCGTTTGATCTGGCCCAGGTGCGCAAAGGGGAGCTGACACCGCTGTTCTTTGGCAGCGCGATCACCAACTTTGGCGTGGAGCCGTTTTTGACGCGCTTCCTCTCCTACACCACGCAGCCGCTGCCGCGCGGGAGCGATATTGGCATGATCGAGCCGGACGATCCGCAATTTTCCGGCTTCATCTTCAAAATCCAGGCCAACATGAACCCGGCGCACCGCGACCGGCTGGCGTTCCTGCGGGTGGTCAGCGGCACGTTCAAAAAGGACATGACCGTCTGGCACACGCGGCTGAACAAACAGATCCAGGTCAAGGCGCCGCAGCAGTTCATGGCCGATGAGCGCGAGATGGTGGACACCGCCTATGCCGGGGATATCATCGGGCTGTTTGATCCGGGGCTGTATCTGCTGGGCGATACGCTCAGCGAAGGGCGCAAGATCAGATTTGGCCGCATCCCGGTGTTCGCGCCGGAGCATTTTGCCCGCGTGCGGCCGCTGGACAGCATGAAGCGCAAGCAGTTTATCAAGGGCGTCACACAGCTGAGCGAGGAAGGCGCCATCCAGACCTTCCGGCGAGACGAGATGGGCCCGGAAGAGCTGATCGTGGGCGTGGTGGGCGTGCTGCAATTTGACGTGCTCACCTACCGGCTGCAAAGCGAGTACGGCGCGGAGCTGAAGATGGATATGTTAAGCTACCGCTACGTGCGCTGGGTGCTGGAATCGTCCGTGCCCATGGACGAGCTGAATCTGACCAGCACCACCGTGCCCGCCCGTGACAGCCGGGCGCAGGACGTGCTGCTGTTTGAAAACGAGTGGAGCATCCGCCTTGCGACCGAACGGAACATCGGCCTGGTGCTGAGCGAGCTGGCGCCGGGCGGCGGGGAGGTGTAGGAGAACACGATGAATTACGTGATCGACAGCAACCACCCGGTCTTTGACAGCCCGCACAGCAACGCCGTCTATCAGCGCGTAGGGTTTGCTTTGATCGGCAGCACGCGGGACATCACGCTGACAGCGCCCGCCGCCGACTGACTTGTAACGAAAGGAAACACCAAACATTATATGATCCGGAAGGATATCCGAAACATCGCCATCATCGCCCACGTCGACCACGGCAAGACGACGCTGGTCGACCAGATGCTCAAGCAGGGCGGCGTGTTCCGCCAGAACCAGCAGGTCGTGGAGCGCGTGATGGATTCCAACGCCCTGGAGCGCGAGCGCGGCATCACGATATTGGCGAAAAACACAGCCGTGCACTACGGCGACGTGAAGATCAACATTGTAGACACGCCTGGACACGCCGACTTTTCCGGCGAGGTGGAGCGCGTGCTCAAGATGGTAGACGGCGTGCTGCTGCTGGTGGACAGCTTTGAAGGGCCGATGCCACAGACGCGGTTTGTATTAAAAAAGGCATTGGACCTGCATCTGCCCGTACTGATGGTGATCAACAAGGTCGACCGGCAGGACGCGCGCTGCGAGGAAGTGGTGGACGAGCTGCTCGACCTGCTGATCGACCTGGAAGCCGACCCGGAAACGCTGTCACGCCCCATCCTGTATGTGTCCGCGCGCAAGGGCACCGCCACCACGGACCTGGACAAGCCATCGGAGGATTTGACCCCACTGTTTGACGCCATCCTCACGCACATCCCGCCGCCGGAGGGCGATCCCACAGGGCCGGTGCAGGTGCTGATCTCAACCATTGACTACAACGACTATGTCGGCCGCATCGGCGTGGGCCGCATCGCCCGGGGCACGCTGACAGCGGGAATGACCGCAGTGCGCTGCAACTATCTGGATGACGGAACCGCCGAAACCTTCCGCGTGACGGAGCTGAGCACCTTTGACGGGCTAAAGCGCGTGCCGGCGCAGGAAGTGTCCATGGGCGACATCGTGTCCCTGAGCGGCATTGAGGACATTTCCATCGGCGATACCGTGTGCGACCCCAACCATATCCAGCCGCTGCCGTTTGTGGCCATCGGCGAACCCACGGTGACAATGACCTTTTCGGTCAACGACAGCCCGTTCGCGGGCAAGGAGGGCACCTATGTCACCAGCCGCCACCTGCGCGCGCGCCTGATGCGCGAGCTGCAGACCGATGTGTCGTTGCGGGTTAAGGAAGGGGACACGCCGGACAGCTTTGACGTGTGGGGGCGCGGGGAACTGCACCTGTCAGTACTGATTGAGAACATGCGCCGCCAGGGGTATGAGTTTCAGGTGTCGCGCCCGGAGGTGCTGTACCACGAGGTGGACGGCCAGCGCCACGAGCCCATTGAGCGGCTGCACGTGGACGTGCCGCAGGCCTATGCCGGCGCGGTGATCGAAAAGATCGGCCGCCGCCGGGGCGTGCTGGAAAGTATGCACGGCATGGATCGGGTGCGGCTGGAATTTCTGGTGCCCGCCCGCGGGCTGTTTGGCTACCGCAGTGAGTTTCTGACCGACACGCGCGGCGAAGGCGTGATGAGCGCGGTGTTTGAAGGGTACGCGCCCTACCGGGGCGATATTCCGCACCGCAGCGTCGGGTCGCTGGTGTGCTATGAAACGGGCACCGCCACGCAATATGGCCTTTTCTACGCCCAGGAGCGCGGCACGCTGTTCATCGAGAGCCAGACGCCGGTGTATGCCGGCATGGTCTGCGGGCAGAACGCGCGGCAGGGCGACATTGTGGTCAACGTATGCCGCACCAAGCACGTGACCAACGTGCGCAACGCGGCCTCGGCGGAGGAAAACCTGCGGCTGGTGTCGGTGCACCCGATGACGCTGGAGGAATGCCTAGAATTCATCGACGATGATGAACTGCTGGAGGTCACGCCCAAGTCGCTGCGCATGCGCAAGCGCGTGCTGGCGCACGAATTGCGCGCCAAGGGCATCAGCCGCGCCAAAAAGGGCGAGTAAACCGGGGTTGAGGAAGAAGCGCGATGGGAACCCTGAAACAGTTGCGCATGCTGCGCAGCCTGACCGATCCCCTGCCGGACATGCCGGTGCTGGTGCCGGGATGCACACTCATCACCGGCGACGCGCCGGGAGGGCCAGCCGCGTGGGAAGCGATCATTACGGATTCGTTTGAGCGGCCGCATTCGTTTGACCAGATCCGCAACGACGCCACCTGCGCGCCGGAGCGCGTGTTCCTGCTGATGGTGGACGGCCAGCCCGCCGCCACGGCCAGCGTGCAGCATCCGGCGGACAAGCCGGACTTGGGCGTGGTGCACATGGTGGGCGTACATAGCATATTTCTTGGGCACAGGTTTGGGCGCTTGATGGTGCTGCGGGCGCTTCACGCCATCCGGAAGAGCGGACGAGTGGCCGCGGAGCTGACCACCGACGACTTCCGGCTGCCAGCCATCCGCACGTATCTGGGGCTGGGCTTTGTGCCGGTGATGGAGGACGACACCATGCCCGCCCGCTGGGACGCGGTGCACGCCAAGCTGGCGGCATACCGCAAGAACGGATAGAAGCAGTACCCTGTCAGCGCAACAAAAAAAGCCCGCCGATCGGCACAGATGGCGGGCGTTGTTTTGGGGTCAGCGGGGTATTTTGGCCAGTTTTATCAGCGAGTCAATCAGCGCGGTGTCCTGGGTGAACTCCACCGATACGTGGTAGTCGCGGCTTTCGCCCGGGTCCAGATACGTCAGCGAACCATCCTTGCGGGCCGCCGCGCGGTTGAACACGCCGGAGGTCGAAGGCTCCAGGCCCAGCGCGTACTCCCCCGCGCGCAGGCATTTCCATTGCGTCAGGATGGGCAGCGTGCCAGGATCAAACCGCACGATGCCCGCCCAGCCAAACGCGGGGTTGTTGAGCATCGCAAATGCGGTTTCCTGCGTGTAGCGCGTGTGGAAAAAGCATTCCTCCGGGCGGTTGGGTGTGGGCGCTTCCACCTGTTCCCAGCGCGCAAAACCGGCCTCTGCGTCGGCATCCCTTGGCTTGACGCCCGCAGCCCCTGTGTACAGCAGGGCGCCTTCGTCCAGCAGCGGGTACCCCAAGTTAATGTGGTAAATCAGCATAACCGGAGCGGTGGCAAAGCCCTGGTTTTCCACGCGGTCGTGCACGGTCACCAGGTTGCGCTCGGTGTGCAGACGCAGCATGCGCGACAACAGCACGTTCTCGCCAAACAGGCGGCCTTCCCGCACCTCGCCGGACAGTTCGATGATGGCTTCGTCATCCTGATACACCATCCGCGCGCTAACACGCTGCGCGGGCTGGTTGCTGTACAGGCCGTGCGCGCCCAAGTTCTGCCCTTGATCCTCCCCCGCGGCCCCGGCATACGTGATGCCGCAGGTGGTCAGCAGGCCGCCAAAAAACTGCTGCAAGAACCCCCGGGCCTCATCCTCCCGGAACAGATGGGGCGAGCGCACGCCGACCGCGCCTGCGTATGCCACGTTTTTGCCGTCCAGCTGCGCGGTGTGGATGTCCAGCCCCCGGTCGGCCAGCACCGTCAGGCGCAGGTTGCGCCCGTTGTTGAGCGCAAACGCCTTTACCCCGCGTGTGGGGCCGTCAGCGTAGACAAATTCCTCAAACCCGCACAAGGTGTTCAGGTCGCCCACATAGGCGCGCAGCGCCCGCTCCTCTGATTGCTTCATGCCGGCAGCCCGCGCTCTTCGTTGGTGTAGTCGCGGTGTTTCTTCCAGACATCCAGCACCAGCAGGTAACGGTCCAGATCCATGCCCTTGAAAGGGATATTGCTGGTGGTGAAGATGTAGCCGCCGCCGGGCTTGGCGTAGGTGAGCGCGTACATGCAGCTGTCGATGATGTCCTGCTCGGTGCCGGTCTGCAGCGCGGCGCAGTGCACATTGCCGCACAGCGCCAGCTTGCCCTGCGTGATGCGCTTGACCTCCCTTATGTCGACACCGGCCCTTGGGTCGATGGAGTGCAGCGCGTGGGGTCTTGTCTCCATCAGCTGGTCCAGGATGGGCATGATGTTGCCGTCGGTGTGCTTGATCGCGTAGCCGCCGTTCTGCCGGATGTCCTGCGTGATGCGCTTGAGAAACGGGGTGACAAAGGTGCGGAACATGTCCGGCGACAGGAAGGGGCCCTGGTTGAAGCAATAGTCCGAGCACAGGATGAACCCGTCAAACCCGTTGTCCAGGCGGCGGCGGTTGGCCTCTATCGCGCGCACGCACATGGCCTCGGCTTGCTTGAGCACCTCGTCCGGCTCATCCATGATGGCGTACACCAGCTGCTCCATGCCGTTGCCGTCCGGGATGGCGAACGTGCCATCCCCGTGGCACAGCAGCATGTAGTGGTCATTGGTCATTTCCTTGATGTACTTGGCGGTCCGGTTCAGGTGCTCAAAGTTCAGGTGATGCAAGCAGATCGCGTCATGCTCCAGCCGCTCGTACACGCGCACCAGATACTCCGCATTTTCGCGCAGCTTGTAGTCGATTTCCTTTTCCGACAGGCCCTTGAGGTCTTCTTCGTGCAGCCAGTCCTTGCCGAACAGTTCGGGCGCCAGCTGGAATTCCAGCTCAAACGTGGGTACCCGGTCCGGCACGCCCAGGTTCAGGGCGCAGGCAAAGCGTTCCTTGGGTGTCATATCCATACCCCCGATATCGTGATGGTGAACCGATTGTAGCACACAGGTACCCTGGAAACAATGCGGAAACGCGCTTTAACTTACCTGCAGGCCTTGGCTGACCATTCGGTGAGCGTGATGCGCAGCACCGCGACGCCGGTTAGTTCCTCTTGTGAAAACGTAAAGTCCCGCCCGGTTTGCTGCCGCATCAGGGCAACCATCCCCGAGCGCATTTCATCTGGGTCGGTCACTTCCTCCGCGCGTCCTAGTCCCATCAGGCTTTTATAGCGGTAGCCATATGTACACGCGCTGGTGCCGGTCACGAGCTCCCCGTCGCAGTCCATCTGGATAAACACTGGCGGAGCCTGCCGGATTAACTCCATCTTGCGTCCGGCGGTGGCGCTGTGGGCGTACAGGGTCAGCTGCTCCCCGTCCCACAGTGCGCCGAAGTTCATCGGCACGATGTAGGGCATTCCCCCATCCACCAACCCTACGCGCATCGCCCGGCACCGACGAACGATATCCTGTACTTCCGCCAGGTCGGTAATCTCCCGGTCCTTCCTGCGCATGCGCATCCCTCCCCTCGTTCAATTCTATCGAAGATAGCATGCGCCCCGATCATCACGCAATCGGTACATGGATAGTGCATTCTTTGACAAGGCAATGTGGTATGATGATGCGCATTGCGGGGAGGTGCGCTCATGGAGGGGAAAGCCAAGGGGGTGTCCGGCGCGGTGCTGATCGCGCTGGGCTGCGTGGCATGGAGTTTTTCCGGCGTGCTGAGCAAATGGACGCCCTGGGGCGCGCTGTCCATCATCGGCTTGCGCGGCTTGCTGGCGGCGCTGGCTTTGGGCGCGCTGCGCGGCGGGTACCGCGTCAAGCCCTCCAAGGGCACCTGGCTGGGCGCTTTGGGCGTGGCGCTGACCTCGCTGGCGTTTATCAGCGCCAACAAGCTGACCACCGCCGCCAACGCCATCGTTCTGCAGTACGCGATGCCGGCGGTGGTGATCCTGGGCAGCTGGCTGTTCTTCAAACAGCGGGCAAGAAAGCTGGACCTGGCCGCCGCGGCCATCACCATGCTCGGGGTGGCGCTGTGCTTTGTCAGCGGCTTAACGGTGGGCAACCCGTTGGGCGACCTGCTGGCGCTGGTAAGCGCGGTCACCTTTGCGATGGTGTTTTTCGCCGCCCGGATGCCGGGCACCGACCCGATGGACTACGCGTATCTGGGCAACGCGCTGTCCTGCCTTTGCCTGGCCGCCATCCCGTTTGACAAACAGTTTGTGGTCACCGGCAAAACGGTGCTGGCGATCCTTCTGCTGGGCCTGTGCCTGACGCTGGGATACTTTTTGTTTTCGCGCGGCATGCGCGCGGGCGTCAGCCCCATCACGGCGGCCATCGTGGCTAACATTGAGCCGGTGTTGAATCCCATCTGGGTGTTTCTGGCGCTGGGCGAAACGCCGGGTCTGTACACGTTTGTCGGCGCGGCGCTGGTGCTGTGCTCAGTCACGGCGTACAGCGTGATCAACGCCCGCAGGATGGAACGGCTGACCCGCACACCCTAGGGTAAGGAAGAAAAATGGAGCTCTTATTTGGCGACCTGCACAACCACTGCGGCATCACATATGGCTATGGCGCGCTGGACAACGCGCTGAACAACGCCGCGGCGCACCTGGACTTTGCCGCGGTCACCGGCCACGCGATGTGGCCGGACATGCCGGAGCGCAACGAGGAAACCGCGTTCACGATTGATTTTCATCAGGTGGGCTTTGAACGCCTGCGCGAGCATTGGGCCGCCGTGCGCGCCGCCATCGCCGCGCGCAACGGGCATGGCCTGATCACGCTGCAAAGCTATGAGATGCATTCGTCCCTCTACGGCGACCATCACCTGCTGTCGCCGGACGACAACCTGCAGCTGATCTACCGGGATTCCCCCGCGGCACTGGTGAAAGACTGCGGGGTGGAGGCCATCGCCATCCCCCACCACATCGGCTATGTGCCTGGGTACCGCGGCATCAGCTGGGCGGATTTTGACGCAGCAATATCGCCTTTTATTGAGGTGCACTCCAAGCACAGCAACGCGATGCGCACGGACGGCCCCTTCCCCTATTACCACAACATGGGCCCGCGCGACCCGCGCAGCACCGTGCAGGAAGGGCTGCGGCTGGGCAAGCGGTTTTCGTTCGCCGGTTCCACCGACCACCACGCGGGGTTCCCCGGCGCATATGGCGATGGCATTACCGCCGTTTGGGCGGACGGGCGCACGCGCCAGGACCTGTGGCACGCGCTGCGCATGGGCCGAATCTACGCGCTGACGGGCGACAAAATGGTGTGCAAGCTCTCGGTCAACGGCGCTGCCATGGGCGAGGAAACAACGGGCGCACAACGCACGATCACATGTAACATTCAGGGGGAAGCCCGCATCGCGCGGGTGCTGCTGTTCAAAAACGGCAACCTGCTGGACGCGGTGGCGGCGATGCCGGAAAAGCGGGCGCTGCGCCGGGCCAAGTTGCGATTGGAAATGGGCTGGGGCAGCGAGGACGAGCCGTTCCGCTGGGAGGGCAGCGTAACGGTCACCGACGGCCAACTGCTCAACGTACGGCCGTACTACCGCGGGCGCAGCGTGCTGGCGCCGTCCCAGCGCGATACCAGCGGC
>JAGVSV010000305.1 GCA_019137115.1 Bacillota bacterium | reverse complement strand
AACGACGGGTTGTAGCTGCCTGCGCGGCCGACGACCATCAGCATGGCCGGGGCGCACAGCGGGGGCAGCACCATGCCCAGGAAACTGCCGGCGGCCGCCACTTCAACGGCCTTGGCGCGCGGCACCCCGCGGCGCATCAGCAGCGTTGCCGCGATCACGCCGGTGGTGGCGGCGGAGGCCACCGCGCTGCCGGTGAGCATCCCGGGGATGGCAATCCAGAACAGCAGCCCCACCAGCTTGACGCGGTTGGACCAGTTGCGCCTTAGGCACTTGTCAACTAGATATTCCAGCGTGCCGTTCTGGTAAAGCAGCGCGACCAGCAGGCCGCCCATGACCATCCACAGCACCACGTCCAGGTAGGCAAACGCGCCCTCCACCACTTCGCGCGGACGGAAGCCCTGTCCGGCCAGGAAAGGGGCCACCAGCGCCACCAACAGGATGATGGCGGGCATGTACCCTTCGCGCTTGCGGGTGAGCAGCGCCGCGACGGCCAGCACAATGGCCGCCATCGCCAGGATCAGATACGTTTCGGTCACAGCCTTCCGCTCCCTTCACTGTGCCCGCGGCAGACGGGCCCGCCGCCCCCCGGTGAAGGGGGGCGGCGCATGCTGGTCAGTATGCCAGCGCCTGGTAGTTACGCCGCGGGTCGCCGCCGGCGTAGAAGGTGTTGTTTTCCTTGTCCAGATAGATGGCCGCAATGCCGCCCACCGCGGAGGAGTAGTCGCCAACGGGGTTCAGGATATACCCATAGGCTTCCAGCGCCTTGAGGGTGTCCTCGTCAAAACGCTTTTCCTCCACCGTGATCTTGGCGTCAAACCGGCTGATGGCCAGCGCGCGGGGCGCGTTGATGGCCTGCTGGATGTTCATGTCAAACAGCAGCACGTTGTTGATCACGGCGGCAATGGCCGGCGGGATCGCCAGGCTCCCGGGGGAACCGATGGCCATGATGGGCTCGCCGTCCTTCAGCACCAGCGTGGGGGAGATGGTCGAGCGCACGCGCTTGCCGGGCTGTACGTAGTCCGGGCTGTCGGATTTTTCCGGGTTGTGCTCCATGTTGCTGATGTGGGAGTTGAAGAAGAACCCCAGCCCGTCGATCATGTACTTCGCGCCCCAGCCCAGGCCCAGGGTGTTGGTGGTGGACACGATGTTGCCATACTGGTCAATGACCGCGATGTGGCTGGTGTGCTTGCTTTCCTCGCCCGTGGGGTCCAGCTTTTCCACCGGCAGGTCGCCCGAGGGGGCGGCGCCTTCAAATACCTTGTCCTTGGGCATCAGCTTGACGCGTTCCTCGGTGTATTCCTTGGAGATCATCTGGGCGATGGGCAGGTTGTAGAACGCCGGGTCGCCGATGAACGCGTAGGAATCCGCCAGGCCAAGACGGGACGCCTCGTTGAAGGTGAACAGGTATTCAGGGGTGTTAAAGCCCATGGCTTTCAGGTCATAATGCTCCATGATGTTGAGCATTTCCAGCAGCCAGTCGCCGCCGTTGGAGGGTGGGGGCACGGTGACCACCTCGTAGCCGTGGTAGGTCGTGCGGATGGGCTCACGGTCGGCCGTGGTGTAGGCGGCCATGTCCTCCATGGTGATCAGGCTGCCGCCGGCCTGCAGGCCGTCCACGATTTCCTGGGCGAGTGAGCCGGTATAGAACTCCTCAATGCCGCCCTTGGAGATGCGCTCCAGCACATCGGCCAGCTGCTCGTTCTTGAAGTCATCGCCCGCGGAATAGGGGATGCCGTCGTTGGTGTACAGCTCGTTGAAGCCCTTGACGGCGGTCAGGATGTCGTAGTTGTCGGTGATGGCGGAGGCCAGGCGCTGGTCCATCTGGAAGCCCTCGCGCGCCAGCTTGATCGCCGGCGCCATGACTTCCTCACGGCTCATGGTGCCGTACGCTTCCAGCGCGGTCAGCAGGCCGTGCACCTGACTGGGGACGGCCACGTTCTTGGCGGTGGCGCCGTCCTCCTTGCTGTTGAACCAGCCCGGCTCAACGGCGGCGGGCACGGTCTCCATGTACTCCAGCACTTTGTACTGGTTGCCTTCCTTGATGTAGATGTTCATCATGCCGCAGCCGCCCACGCCGTTGAGGTTGGGCTCGACCACGCCGATGGCAAACGCCGTTGCCACCGCCGCGTCCACCGCGTTGCCGCCGGCTTTGAGGATGTCAATGCCGATCTGGCTGGAGTACGGGCTGCAGCTGGATACGCCGCCGTTGGTGCCGACCGCGCCGTTGCCAAACTCGTCGCCTTCCATTGCGGGGGCGGACTCGGCCAGCGCCGCGGCGGACACGGACACCAGCATGATCAGGGACAGGAACAGGGCCAGAAGTTTCTTGGGTTTCATTCTACACGCTCCTTTTCTTAAACGCCTTTGCGGGCGCTGAAATCAACATGCCAGGGATTTGTACTGCCTGCGGTCATCGCCGCCGGCCCAGATCAGGCCGGCTTCCCGGTCCACCGGCATGGCAGCGGCGCTTCGGCAAAAGCCATCAGCGGCAAAAGCAGCGCCAGAGTCAACAACACCGACATCAGCCGCTTGAAACGTAGATGCATGTGTGCTTCCTCCTTCATGTTCTTTGTCGTGACCGGTGCCAAGGGTTTGTATGCCGCTGTCGGCGGCTCCCC
>JAGVSV010000078.1 GCA_019137115.1 Bacillota bacterium | reverse complement strand
ACACCTCGTGGAGCCAATAAAGGGACTCGAACCCTTGACCTGCGGTTTACGAAACCGCTGCTCTACCAGCTGAGCTATATTGGCGTGCTGAGCGGGTCAGCGACGTACAATATATCATGCGAATGAAGTGAAGTCAAACGGATTTCGAGGGGTTTTGGCCGGGGTGTTGGGTGTTGACGTCGGGCTGTTTTGCAGGCCCGACGGAGCGGCTGTCAAGTGCTTTGATTCCTACCCACCAAGCAAGCCAGCATTGTGAGAACGAACCAGCAAACATTCCACAAACAAACGCGAAAGCCCCGCTGCCTTTGCACCGCCAGCCCAGGAAGCAAGCCAGCATCGGGTTACCATACTAGCAAGTGATCCGTAACGAAACGCGCGAACACACGTAAACAAACGCGAAAGCCACACTACCTTTACACCGCCATCCCACCAAACGCGCGAGCGTCACGTGACCAAACCAGTAAGCGGCTCGTAACCAAACGCGAACACCCGTAACCAAACGTGCGAACCATATCGCCTTTACATCTCCCGCCCGCCGATTATACTGGAACCAAACCGTTGAAAGGAAACGCGCATGGTCACATCCCTGAAGCTACCCCACGGCGAAGTCCCGCTGCCCGCCTTCTTTCCGGACGGCACCTATGGCGTAGTGCGCGGCGTGGATGCCGATGACCTGGTTGGCGTTCAGGTGCCGGGGCTGGTGATGAACAGCTACCACCTGCTGACCAGGCCGGGCGTGGCGGTGATCCGCGCGCTGGGCGGGCTGCACGCGTTTGCGGGGTGGAAGCGGCCCATTTTGACCGACTCGGGCGGGTTTCAGGTGTTTTCGCTGATCCGGGAGAACCCGAAATACGGCGAGGTGCGCACCAACGAGGTGATTTTCCGGCCGGACATGGGCAGGGGAAAGCTCGTGCTCACGCCCGAAAAAAGCATACAGTCCCAGTTTGCGTACGGCTCGGACATCATGATGTGTCTGGATTACTGTACACACCCGGATGATGATTATGACACCAACGCGCGCGCGGTGGACATCACGGTGGCCTGGGCCGCCCGCTGCAAAAGGGAGTACGAAACCCAGCTGGCACAGCGCAGACTGCCCGCGGAAAAGCGCCCGCTGCTGTTCGGGATCATTCAGGGCGGCAGCTACCCGGCGCTGCGCAAACGCTGCGCGGCCGCGTTGATCGACATCGGCTTTGACGGCTTTGGCTTTGGCGGGTTCCCGGCGGACGGCGCGGGCAATCTGGTCACGGACATTTTGGCGCTGACCGCCGAGCTGATGCCCGACCGCCTGCCCAAGTACGCGATGGGGCTGGGCAAGCCCGACGGCATTGCAGCCTGCCACGGCATGGGGTACCGCCTGTTTGACTGCGTGATCCCCACGCGCGAAGGGCGGCGCGGTCGGCTGTATGTGTTTGATGGCGAGGGCACGGATTACAGCCTGTACTATGTGCTGGACGAGAAGCACCGCAAGGCTGCGGGCTCCATCGACGACAGCTGCGATTGTCCGTGCTGCCGCGCCTATTCCCGCGCGTACCTGTTCCACCTGTTCAAGACCGGCGACACGCTGGGCGCGCGGCTGGGCACGCTGCACAACCTGCGCTTCTATATGCGCTTTATGGAGCGCCTGCGTGCCGGTTGACGTACAGCGGCTGGTGGCCGACGTCCTCTCCTCCAAAAAGTACGCGTCCATGGACGAGGCGCTGGTGCGCCGCGTGTGCGCCGACCTATCCACCCGCTATGACAAGCATTCCGACGCCCTACGCGCCACCAAAACCGCCCTGCACCGCATGCATCAGGCCTTCCTGCGTGGCGATGGCGCCCAGCGTGCCCACCACCTGATCCGCGAGCGCGGCAGCCACAACCTTTCCACTGACCGCGCCTTCGCCCGGCAGCTGCTGGCCCTTCACGCCTCCACCGCCGAGCGCCTGCCCACCATCGAATCCGCCTGCGCCTTTCTGGGCGCTTTCATTGGCTTCACCGACCGCGTCGTCGACATCGGCAGCGGCTTCGCGCCGTTCGCTCTGCCCTTCTATCCCCACCTGCCCGCCGCCTATCTGGCTTGCGAGATCAGCGCCCCCATCGTTTCCCTGCTCAACGCCTACTTCGCCGCCCTTGACAAGCCCGCATTTACCGCCATCCCCCTGGACGCGGCGGTCACCACCCCGCCTCCCGCCGACGTCGCTCTCCTGCTCAAACTCCTGCCGCTCCTGGAACAGCAACGAAAAGGCCGCGCCCGCGACCTTCTCAAAACCCTCCCCGCCCAGCGGATCATCGTCTCCTTCCCCGTCACCACCCTCTCCGGCAGATCCAAAGGCATGGAAGCCTTTTATTCCACTTTCCTGGAATCCAACCTCCCCGATTACCTGACCATCACTGCCCGCCAGCGCATCGGCAGCGAACTCTTCTACGCCCTCTCCGCCCAATAACCCCCGCTCCACCACCACCAATCCCAATTGTGCGTCAGCACACTTCATTTCGGCGCAGCCGCACTTCATGCCGCGCAGCGGCACTTCATTGTCCGAAGGACACATCATGAACGCCCTCAGCCATCTATAACCGCTGTTCCTCTATCCGTCGTATCCGCCCCCGGTAATGCGCCGTCTGCGCCAGCACAACCACCA
>JAGVSV010000013.1 GCA_019137115.1 Bacillota bacterium | reverse complement strand
AGCGGGAACGCGCCGGACTCCTCAAAGGCGCGCAGCGCTTCGACATTTTCCTTCATGCCCTCGGCCCAGGCGGCGGAGCGCTGTGCGTCCCCGGCCTGCACGTCATAGCCGCGCACCGTTGCGGCGATGGCTTTCTGCGTTTCGGGGCTGAGCACGCCATCCGGCCAGCCGCGTTGGAACAAGCCGGTGTCCGACATCGCCACCGCCACCGCGGGCGTTTCAGCTTGATCGCCCAGCGGCATGTCCCCCAGCATCTGGAACAGCGCGCACAGCAGGGCGGCATAGTCCGGAGGGATCGGCTTGGCATTAGGCGCGGGCAGGCTGCGGCCGTCGTCCTGCGGCTGGCGGGGGTATTTCCCGGAAAACACCCGCGTGGGCCATGGGCAGATTTCGTACCGGTTGATACCGCCGTGCAGCAGCGACGCGGCCAGGGTTTTGAGGTAGTTTTCTTTGTAGTTATCCCAGGTGTAGTTGGGCATGTCCTCGATGGGGTCGTTTAAAAACCACATATCCCGCCCGGTGCCCTGCACCAGCTGCTGCATCACGCCGTATTCGAGATACGCCGTTTCAAACGTGCGCTCCTTATACAAGCCTTTGTACATATTGGCGGTGCGGCTGGTGCCCGTCCACACCTGGGCGATGTACCCGTCCACCTCGGGCAAATCCAGCAGCGCGCCCTCGGGGCTCAGGATTTTCCACTGGGTATAGTTGAGCAGGCTGTGCGTGGGCACATACACGCGCAGGCGCAGGTTGTGGGTGATCAGCGCGTATTCCTTGAGCGCGCCCGCGATGCGCGAGATCGCCCGCGCGTACAGCCAGGCTTTCAGCTGGGCGCAGCGGTAGCGGGCGTCCGCGCTTTCGTGCGGCGGCCGCCATTCCTCGCGGAAGTACAGCAGATACTCGCGCTTGAACGCTTCCGAATAGCCGCCCCGGTCCCAGAACTCCGGCTCCTCGACATGAATGGCTTCCACCCCCGCGTCCACCGCGGCCTTGAGCCGCTGGGTCAGATAGTCACAAAAGGCGATCGTGGGTACCATGTAGGGCACGGTCGGGCCGTGCAGGATGGGCGTGCCGTCCCGTTGGGTCTGGCTTTCGTCCCAGTGCGCCCGCCCGTCATAACGGCCGTCCAGGTACTCCTGGTACTGGCCCCAGGCGATGCCGGTCATCAGGTGCACCACATAGCCGCGCGCGCGGTATTCCTTCACCCGCTCCGGCATCGTAGGGTCAACGCCATACACCATGGCAAAGTCGCACTGCACGTCAATGGGCGCGCTCCACGGCCTGGATTCCTGAAACCCGGTGCGCTCCTCGCGCCTGTCCCTGATATACGCCATAGCAACCTCCAAATGGTGTGATGATGCGGCCTTTACGATAAAGGGCGTACCCGCAGCCAGAAGTAAGCCCTGCGCGTACGCCCCGGTCAGCCTGTGCGGCTTGAACCTAATGAGCCCCGGCCTCCAGCATGTCCAGCAGTTCCATCGTGTGCAGGGCATCCTCAATGCCGCAGGGCACCGGCGTGTCGCCGCGCACGGCGGTGAGGAACGCCAGGTCCTCGGCGTGGTAGCCGTAGAAGCGGAAATAGCGGTCGTCCCCGGCAATCGCCAGGCCGTCGATTTCCTCGATGTGCTGCTTGCCGCCGCCGCCTGCCGAAAGCGAGAACGTGCCCTCCACATTATACAGCACCGTGGCTTTGCACGCCTCCCCGCCAAACCCCAGGTTGATGTACGCGCTGGCCTTGGGGCCGTGCACCGCCAGCCCGTGCACCCGTCCGCCGGTAGCGTAGTTGGCGTGGAAGGTGCCTGTCAAGCCGTTTTCGAATTGAATCCAGCCATTCCAGGCGTTGGGCACGGGGCTGTCGTTGTAGGTGGCCGTCAGCATCGACCCGCACGCGCCATTGGATTGGGCGGCGTAGCGCATCAGGTCCAGCGTGTGGATGGCGTCGCAGGTGAACGCCGACGAGCAGCCCTGGTAAAACGCCGCGTCGCCGTGCTTGTAAAACCAGCCGTCTACCTGGTTGATGGGGCCCAGCGCGCGCATGGTTTCCAGCACGTGCTGTACCAGCGGGATGAACCGGCGGTTTAGCCCGATTTGCAGCTGCTTGTCCGTCTCCCTGGCCGCGCGCAGCAGGGATTCGGCCTGGTACAGCGTGATGCCCGCGGGCTTTTCGGCGAACACATGGCACCCGGCGTTGAGCGCGGTGAGCGCCACCCGGTAGAGTTCGTCCGGACGCACCAGCACGAACACGGCGTCGGGCTTGACCTGGGCCAGCATCTCCTCATACAGCGTATAGACCTTGGGGATGCCGTATTTGTCGGCCATGGCCTGGGCGCGCTCTCTCTTTAAGTCACAGATCGCCTCGATGCGGGCGAACGGGATTTCGGAAATCGATGGCAGGTGAACGCTGCGCGCGATGCCGCCCGCCCCGATCACCGCCACGCGTACGATGTTGTCCATAACTGCCTCCTGGCCCCGGACAGTGCGGTGCGGAAGGGAGCGAACCCCCTTCCGCATCGCAACCATCGGGTGTTTTACTTTTTGATGACTTCCAGGGCCGCGTTCTTGGCGTCCAGCACCGTCTGCAAGCCCATGTCGTTGAGTTCCTTCACATACTGGTCGTACTCGTCCAGGCTGCGCGCGCCGGTCACAAACGCCGCGATCATCTCGTTGCGGTGGGTGTTGACGGCGGTTTCCGCGTCGGTGGCTTCGTCCACGATGTCATCCGCGTACAGCAGCGCAGGCACGCACCATTCGGCGTCAAAGGCATAGGGATCCAGGTTCTTCTGGCAGGCGTAGTACTTCATGACCTCGTTGTAGGAGCCAAAGCTGCTGGCCTCTTCCTTGAGGGACGCGTCGCCGTCCAGGTATTTGAGGATGATGTCCGCGCCTTCGGCTTCCTGGCCCAGGCGGAACGCGGCGTAGCGGTTGGTGATGCTGCGCTGATCCCAGGAGCTGTTGGTCTCCTGCGTGCCATAGGCCACCAGCTCACGGAACCAGGCCGGCTCGCCGTTGATGCCCAGCGCGTCCGGGGAGGACGGGTCGTCCCAGCCCAGGCCCTTGGGCCCGATGTAGGTGGTGTAGCCGTAGTATTCGTCCAGCAGCAGGTCGCCCAGCTGCACGGCATACTGGCGGTATTCCTCCGGGCAGGCATCGGTCACGTAGAAGCCCTGGCGGGTGGAATAGTTGGCGTTGAAAATGGCGTTGCGCTGGCCGTTCTCGCCTTCCACCGGCGGCATGGCAAAGTATTCAAACCAGCGCTTGGTGCTGCCGGCCTTGACCACGCCGTCCTCCGGCCCCCAGCCGATGATAACCGCGTTGGTGGTGCCGTTGGGGTTCTCGCCGATGGCGCGCAGGTCGTCCACGGTAATCGAGAAGCTATCCTTCAAAATCAGGTCCTCAGCGTACAGGTCATGCGCAAACTGCAGCGCCATCTTGTATTCCGGGGTGGTGAAGCAGGCTTCGACCTTGCCGTCGCCGGCCACGTTGACGCGATAGTTCTCATACGGGTGCACCTGGTAGAAGTTGCTCACCCAGCGCATAAAGCGGTCGGTGTTGCCCGACGGGAACACCAGCGGGTTTTCGTCGTTGGGGTCGCCGTTGCCGTTGGCATCCTCATCGCGCACCCACTTCAAATAGTCCATCAACTCCGCGGTCGTGTTGGGCAGGCCCTTGCCATAAGCGGTCATGAACGGCATGTTGTACCAGGCGCGGCCCTCGCCGTACAGGCAGTGGAACGCTTCGTTAAAGCCCGGCAGGGAGTAGATCTGGCCGTCCGAGCCCGTCACGAAGGAACGGATGGCGTCGGAGTAGGCGAACATCTCCACCGTGTTGGGCGTCTTTTCCGGGCTGATGTATTCATCCAGCGGGATGAAGATGCCTTCCTTGGCATAGGCGTCCATCTCAGCCTTGGAAAGCCCGGTCTCCCAGGAGATGATGTAGGGATAGTCGCCGGAGTTCAGCAGCAGGTTGAGCTTTGTTTCGGCATCCGCCTCCAGGGCGGTGATGAACTCCAACTTCAGACCTGTTGCTTCTTCAATTAGCTGGGTGGCTTTGTTCTTGTCGCGGTCCAGGCTTTCCACCGTGGGGGCCAGCGGCTGGAAAATGGTCAGGGTGACATCCTCGCCTTCCGGCACGATGCGGGGGTCGCCCTCGTACTCAATGAGGGCCAGCGCGGGGAGCGCCGAGAGCACCATCACCAGCACGAGGAAAAGGGCAGACAGTTTCTTCATGGGGGTTCCTCCTTTATGGTCAGCCGGCGCCCGCCGGCCGGGATTCAGCCTTTGATCGAGCCGATCATCATGCCTTTGACAAAGTATTTCTGCACAAACGGGTACAGGATCATCACCGGCAGCGAGCCCACGACGATCACGGCATACTTGATCAGCTGCATGGCGTTGGTCAGCTCCTCCAGCGCGCTGTCCTCCATCTGAGACATCATCTCGGTGGACATGCTGGACAGGATCAGGATGTCGCGCAGCACCATCTGCAATGTGTACTTGGAGCTGCTGTTGATGTACATCAGCGCCCGCAGGTAGCCGTTCCAGTGGCCGATGCCATGGAAAAGCACCATCACGGCGATCACCGGCTTGGCCAGCGGCAGCGCCACGCGGGTAAAGAAATGGATGTCGGTGCTGCCGTCGATGGCGGCGGCCTCGTACAGCTCGTTGGGGACGTTGGTGGTGAAGTACGTGCGCACGATGATCATATTGTAGCAGGAGAACGCGAACGGGATGATCAGCGCCATGCGGTTGTCAATCCAGCCCAGATCGCGCACCAACAGATAGTTGGGGATCATGCCGCCGTTGAAGAACATGGTGAATGCAAAGTACAAAACGAACATCCGCTTGCCCGGCAGGTCGGGGCGGGACAGCGGAAAGCCAGCCAGCAACAGCAGCAGCACGTTGACCATGGTGCCAAACACCATGTACATGAAGGAGTTGAAATACCCCGTCATGAGCAGATTGTTTTTGAACACGGCCTTGTAGCCGTCCAGCGTGGGTTCCACCGGCCACAGCCACACGCGCCCGGTGATCACTGAATACGCCGAGCTGAACGACGCGGCCACCACGTGCAGCAGCGGCAGCAGGACAACCAGCAAGATCAGCGTCAGCAGGGTGATGTTGACAATATGGAAGCTGCGGTCGCCGGCTGTCAGCGAGGTGTGGCGGTGCTTGATCTTCTGCATGACGCCCTCCTCACCACAGCCCGAAATCGGACACGCGCCGGGAGATGAAGTTGGCCGACATCACCAGCACAAACGAGATCACGTTCTGAAACAGGCCCACGGCGGTGGCATAGGAAAAGTCCGGCTTGCTGGCCGTGATGCCCTGCTTGTACACATAGGTTTCAATCACCTCGGACACCGCCAGGTTGGTGCTGTTCTGCATCAAAAAGATTTTTTCAAAGCCGACGGACATCAGCGAGCCCATGCGCAGGATCAGCATAATCGTGATGGTAGGCAGAATGCCGGGCAGGTCGATGTGCCAGATGCGCTTCCACATGTTGGCCCCGTCAATGGCGGCGGCTTCGTGCAGCTGCGGGTCGACGCCTGCCAGCGCGGAAATAAAGATGATGGCGCTGTACCCGGCATCCTGCCACACGCCCGACCACACATACATGTGCCGGAAATAATCCGCCGTGCCCAGGTAGTTGACTTTCGCCATGCCCATCGTTTCCAGCAAGCGGTTCACAATGCCCGAATGCATGCTGAACAGCTGGTTGATCAGCCCCACGATGACCACGGTGGACAAAAAGTGCGGCGCGTAGGTGACCATCTGCACGGTGCGGCGGTAGCGGTTACTGTTTAAGTGCGTTAAGCCGATCGCCAGCAAAATGGGCACGGGGAACCCGGCGAGCAGGCTGTATAGGCTGATCCGCAATGTGTTGCCCAGGATCTGGGTAAACTTGACGTTGGAGAACAGCCGCTCAAACTGGTAGAAGCCGACCCACGGGCTGCCCATGATGCCGGACTTGATGCGGTAGCGCTTGAAGGCGATCGTGACCCCGTACATGGGCACATAGTTGAAGATGAACACATACACCACGGGGATCAGCAACAGCAGGTACAGCCCCCAGCGGCGCCGGATGCGCAGCCACAACCGCTTATAGCGGCTGGGGCGGTTGATC
This sequence comes from Bacillota bacterium, assembly GCA_019137115.1. Taxonomy (GTDB): domain Bacteria; phylum Bacillota; class Clostridia; order Christensenellales; family Aristaeellaceae; genus JAGVSV01. The sequence goes on along the minus strand of JAGVSV010000013.1, from coordinate 5,067 downwards.
ACCATGCGTTGCGCTGACATCATGCAAACTCCTTACGGTTCAAAAGGTGCTTCAGTGTATGTCGTGGCTTCCGGCGGGGTCGTGATTCGATACACGCATCGTACCACGCAGGGTATAAAGCGTCAACCGTTGCCTAAAATAGAAACACTGTGGGCACAAAATCGCGAGCCTTATTGGCTCAGTCCCCGCGCAGGGTGGCCTGCGCCAGGATGGTTTCGGCGATGCGCATGCTCTCCAGCGCGCCGTCAAACGAGGAGATGGCCGGGCGCTTTTCCCGGCAGGCGTCCACAAAGTCCCGCGCCAGCAGCTGCACCCCGGTGCGGATGTGCAGCGCGTCCCCGCCGGCAACTTCAGCTGCGTCAAACGGGACGCCCGCGGTGTCGCCACCCGCGTACAGGCGGCCGCCCACCTCGTGCTCGGCCTCGGCGCACACGCCGGGCGCGTGCATTTCGATGTCAAACACGCGCCGCCCGCTGGACCAGGAGTTGATCAGGTAGCCGGTCGCGCCGTTGTCAAATTCGATGGTGGCCGAGATAAAGTTGATGTCCCTGACGCCCACGCGCCGGGTGACGCTGTGTACGCTTACGGCCTTGCTGTCCCCGCACGCCCAGCGCACGGCGTCAATGGAGTGGATGGTGTCGTCCATCATGTGGTCGCGCGCGTCATAGCGCGTTTCGATCTGGTTTTTGTAAAAGCGCACCAGCGCGTGCGTGATGGGGCCGTATTGGAGGCACTCGTCCCGAAGGCGTATGGTCAGCGGCGTGGTGCGCCGTTGCAGGGTGCATTGGGTGATCACGCTGTGTTCGCGGGCCAGCTCGGTCAACATCATGGCCTGGTGCAGGGTCAGCCCCAGCGGCTTTTCCACATACAGGTTGATGCCCTTTTCCAGACAATACCGCCAGATGGGGTACATCACGTCCGGGTCGCCGATCACGGCCACGCCGTCGGGCTTAACGCTGTCGAGCATGTCCCGGTAGGACAGCATATTCGCGCCCCAGCGACGATCCTCCGGGATGTTGTATGTATCCGCCGTCTTTTTCAGGCGCCCGGGGTTGATGTCGCAGATACCCGCGAACACGACGTCATCAAGTCCCGCAAAGGACGGATAGTGCACCGCGTTGGCGCGGTTGCCCGCGCCCACCATGGCGATACGGAATGTGGACATGGTCGCCTCCTTGATTCGGTCAAATCGTAGTGTGCGTTCTGAGCTTTGCCTGTATTGTAAAGGGCAGATACAAATAAATCAATAGTTACGCACAATTCATTACAATAACCGAAGCATGATGTTTTTTTATTGACGAAAAAGGGGAAACATGGTATCTTAACGCCGACTGATTTCCAAACCATGGCGCTGCGTCAGTGCCGGAACGGAGTGCGCCTGCCATGCCCAAGAAAACCCCGTTTGTCCCCAAGTACAAGCAGGTATGCGAAGACCTGGCCCAGCGCATCCAGCGGGGCGAGTTCCCCGACGGCGCGCGCCTGCCGCGCGAGCGGGAGCTGTGTGAGCGCTACCAGGTCAAGCGCGTGACGGTGCGCCGCGCGCTGGAGATGCTGGACCAAAGCGGCCTGGCCGAGAAACGCCCCGGCCTGGGTACCTATGTGCGCACGGGGCGCAGCGCCGCCGCTTCCACACGCGGCAACACGATGGTGTTTGCCATGCGCCGCAACCAGAACGACATCCGCCACAACGTCAACGCGTTCAACGCGATGCTGTTCTTCCTGCTGGAGCAGGCCTGCCACGAGCGCGGCCTGCGCCTGCAGTACGCGGGGATTGAGGACGGCATGGCCCAAACCGATCAGGTCAGCGACGACGTGCTGGGCGTGCTGCTGGTCAGCCAGCATGAGGCGGAAGCCGCGGAAAGCCTGTGGAAGCGCGGCATCCCTACGATCTGCGTCAACCACTGGGACGAGCGCGCGGTGTCGCTGCTGCCGGACAATTTCTGCGGCATGCGGCTGGCGGTGGATCATCTAAACCGGTTGGGGCATACGCGCGTCGGCTTTATCCGCGGGCCGCTGGCCAATGTCAACGCCGAGGAGCGCGTGATGGGCTACCGCTACGGCATGCACGAGCATAATCTGCCGGTGCTGGACGGCGACATCGCGCCCGGCCACTGGACGATGGAAAGCGGCCGCGAGGCTATGCTGCACCTGATGGAGCAGCCCGACCGGCCCACCGCGGTCATCGCCGCCAGCGACATGATGGCCATCGGCGCCATTGACGCGGCGCACAAGCTGGGGCTGTCGGTGCCCGGCGATGTGAGCATCATGGGCTTTGACAACATCGACATGGGCATGTACTGCGCCCCGCCGCTGACCACCATTGGCATCAACGCGCCGGCGCTGGCGCGCCTGGCGGTGGACACGATGCTGACGGTGGCTTCCTCGCCGGAGCACGCGCAGGACCGCTATGTGCTGCGCCTGCCGGCGGACCTGAACACAAGGCTGAGCACGGGCCCCAAAAAACAAACCCCATAGCGCAACAAAGCGCGCACGCGCTTTATATAAGGAGGACGGAACATGGCAGACTATTCAGTATTCACCAAGCCCTGGCGAGAGTTGAGCGTTACGGAGCTGATCAACACGGTGACGGAGCTGGGCTACAACGCGATTGAGTACCCCTTAAGGGACGGTTTCCAGGTCACCCCGGACGATGCGAGGGAGAAGCTGCCCCAGCTGGTCAAGGACCTTAAAAGCGCCGGCATCCGGGTGGACGACGTGGCGTCCTCCACCGAGGAGCGCATCTTTGACGCCTGCCAAGCCTCGGGCATCCCGATGATCCGCGTGATGTTCAACCCCAAGCCCGGCGATTATCTGGCGCAGGAAGCGGAGTATCTTAAGACCGTTGAAAGCTGGGTGCCGCTGTGCGAGAAGTACGGCGTGAAGGTGGGCATCCAGATGCACCACGGCCGGGGCGCGATGACCAGCGCGGACATGATGCGCGTGGTCAGCCAGTTTGACGCCAAACACATCGGCGCGATCTGGGACGCGGCGCACTCCGGGCTGGCAGGCGAGGATGTGGAGCAGGCCATCGACGTGTGCTGGTCGCACCTATGCCTGGTCAACTTCAAAAACGCGCGCTACCAGATGCTGGGGCGCGGCGCCGACGGCGCGATGGTGTTCAAGCCCTACTTCTGCCCCGGCCCGGACGGGCAACTCAGCTGGCCGCGCGCGGTCAACCACCTGAAAGCCAAGGGCTATGCGGGCACCTGGTGCATGCCGGCGGAGTACACGGGGCTGACCAAGGAAGAGGAAATTATCTATACAAAGCGCGACCTTGCGTGGCTCAAATCCCTGGTGGAGGCGTAAGCACATGCTGCTGACCATCCCGCGCATCATCCCGCCGGATTTCCTGCACGCACTGAACCTCATGGGCCACACGGACGAAGTCGTCATCGCCGACAGCAACTTCCCCGGGCACGCGATCGCGCAGCACACGGCGTGGCAGGTGCCGATCTTTGCGCCGGGCGTGGGCGTGCCGGAGATGCTGTCCGCGGTGCTTCAATTAATCCCGCTGGATTATGCGATGAAGCAAAGCCTGATCGGCATGCTGGCGCCGCCGGAGCAGGGCCCGCAGCCCATCCACGACCGGTTCGGACAGGTGTTGAAGGACAGCGGCTACGCAGGCGACGAGCTGCTGATGCTCCCCAAGCCCGAGTTCTATGAGCGCGCGCACAAGGCGTTCTGCGTGCTGGTCACCGGCGAGCAGGCGCGGTTTGCCAACATCATTGTGCGCAAGGGCGTTATCAAATAGCAGCCAACGCACGTTGGGAAAGGACACAACCATGGCCAAGTACAAAGTAGCGATTCTGGTGCAGAAAGACCTGGCGGAGAGCATCTTCCGCGAGAAGGACCTGGAATATATGTCCACCATCGCGGACTTCAACCCGGTCAGCGAACTGCCGGAAAAGATCACGCATGATTTCATGGTCGAGCAATTGAAGGACGCCGACGCCTGCATCACCTGCTGGCACACGCCGTCGTTTACCGAGGAGATGCTGAACAATGCCCCCAAGCTGCGCCTGATCGCGCACGCCGCGGGCGCGGTGCGCAACCTGGTGCCCCCGTCCTTCTGGACGATGCAGGGCAAGCACATCACCTCCAACGCCCCGGTCATCGCCGAGGACGTGGCGCAGACCACGCTGGCGCTGATCCTGGCCTCGCTCAAGCAGCTGTGGGCGTTCCATGACATGACGGCCACCGGCGGCTGGAAGGGCGGCGAAAGCGGCACCTTCACCACCAAAAGGCTGGACGAGCTGCACGTGGGCATCATCGGCGCGTCGATGGCGGGCAAGGAAACCATCAAGATTTTAAAGCCCTTCAACTGCCAGATCGCCGTGTGGGACCCGTACCTGACGCCCATGGAAGCCGAAATGCTGCACGTCAAGCAGCTGCCGCTGGACGAGCTGATCAAGGGCGCCGACATATTGACCCTGCACGCGCCGGCCAACCCAGACTGCGAGCACATCCTGAACAAGGACAACATCCCGCTGATCAAGGACGGCGCGCTGCTGGTCAACACCGCCCGCGGGCTGTTGATCGACGAGGAAGCGCTGACCAGGGAGCTTCAAACCGGCCGCTTCTTTGCCTGCCTGGACGTCACGCGCCCCGAGCCTCCGGCCAAGGATCACCCGCTGCGTAAAATGAAAAACGTGGTGATGACCCCGCACATCGCCGGCGGCCACACCGTCAACGGCCGCAAAATGCTGGGCCGCAACGCGGTCAAGGAAGTGTGCAACTACCTGGTCAAGGGCCTGATCGCCTACGAAGTGCGCGGGGAAATGCTGGATCATATGGCGTAACCGGCGCGTCAAAAAGTACGCCGCGCGGTTGGGGTTTCCATCTGCGCGGCGTTTTGCTTTGCTCTTTTACTTCCCCTGCAGCTTGTCCAGCAAATCCGTGGGGTCGAAGCCGGCTTTTTTGACTTCGGCCAGGATGCCGTCCAGCAGGGGGTTGTTGGTTGGGAGGGCGGCTTTTTTGCGGGGGGTGGTGGTTTTCTTGGGGGTGGTTGTCTTTTTCGCGGCGGGGGTTTTGGCGGAGGTCTTTTTTGCCGTGGTTTTTTTGGCGGCC
>JAGVSV010000203.1 GCA_019137115.1 Bacillota bacterium | reverse complement strand
CCCGTTGAGGTAGAAAACCACCACCGCGAGGAGCAGTGGTACGTCCTGCGCTCCCGCAACGGCCCGTCCGCGCGCGAAACCTGCGCCCGCGCCGGCATGGAAGAACTGCGCGCCTACAAACACCGCAGCAGGATCGCCATCGACGCGATGCGGGTGGGAAATACAGATGGATAAGGCTGCGGAAGTCACCTATGACCGGGACGGCAATTTTGGCCGGGTGCGCCTGGGCTACACGCCCACCACCACCGAGCTGCATGACGCGCTGGGCAGCGTGACGTTCTGCGGCTGGCACCGGTGCAACGACCTGTACCACATCGAGCGCAGGGCGCAGCACAGCCGGGAGTACGTGCTGATGCTGACATGCGATGGCGTGGGCGAGCTGGTCATCGCTGGCAAGCGCCATGCGCTGCAAAAGCGCTCGTTTGCCATCGCGCCCATGGACCGCGCGCACACCTACTACGCCCAGCCCGGCGGCGAGTGGGAGTTTTACTGGATGCATGTGATGGGCGATCACTACACCCGGATGCTGGAATACATGATCTCGGAATTCGGATGGGTGTTTGACGCGCCCGACTACGGGGAGGCCTGCCAGCTGATGGAAGGGATCATGACCACCGGCTTTCGCGGGGCGGAGTATGAGGTGTTCGCGGCCAGCGCAACCCACCGCCTGCTGTTTTTGCTGATGCAGTACCGCTTTGAACAGGTGCGCAGGCTGGATGGCCACAAGGCGCTGGTCTACCGCGTGATGGAGCTGATCGACGCCCATCTGTTTGAGGACATTTCCATCAACGATATTGCAAAAGCAATGTACGTGTCCCGCGAGCACATCATCCGGGTGTTCAAAAGCGAGGTGGGGCAGACGCCCTATCAGTACATCAAGCGCCGGCGCATGGCGCACGCCTGCCGCCTGCTGGGCAATACGTCCATGACAGTGGAGGAGATCGGCCGCAGCATCGGCTACCGGTCCACCAGCGCGTTTATCCATCAGTTCCGCTCGGAAGTGCGCATAACCCCCGCCCGCTACCGCTCAAATGTGTCGCAAAAGTGATCAAACACTGCTCGGAGTTGCCCAAGTGTGCCTGCCCGCGTTTACAGAAAGCATTGCAGGGTCTATCATGTGGGCAAAGCTGTATGTCATGATGAACGCTTTGATCTAGTGCCTTAGTTTGCATTACGCTTCTATGTTTGTACGCGCCGGCCGGACGTTTCCGGGTGAACAGACGATCAAGGAAGGGAGGGTGGTCAAGCCATATCGCCGGGCGCGAGCTGCCCGGGGTGATTCATGGCGATCCTGTACACCAAACAGTCCGAGGCATGGCGTACCAGCCCGCAGGGGCCATACAAAACAGCCAAGGAGGAACCCAACATGAAGAAAGTATTACTGCTGTTACTCTGTCTGACGCTGGTGATGTCGGCAACCACTGTTTTTGCCGAATCATCCTACAACATGACCTGGGCCGGCAACCCCGATCCGGCCACCTATAACGGCAACCAATGGTCGGGCACAGGCGGAGGCTGGATGTGGGATCTGGGAACGGAAGCCATGTTCATCTTTGCGCGCCTGTCGGACAACGTGTACCCGCGCCTTGCAACCGACATACAGCACAACGGGAACACCACCACCGTCAAGCTGCGCGAAGGCGCCAAATACTCCGATGGCGAGGAAATCACCGCCAAGGATCTCTGGGGCTGGTTTATGCTGCACAGGCAGCCGGTTGCCCGCTATCTGGTGGCCATCAATGTGGTGGATGACTATACGCTGGACTTTGTCTTTGCCGAGCCTGTGCCCTTTGACAACATGCGGCTCTGGCTGCTTGCCAACTCCGGCCGCAACGCGGGCATGCCCTATCACATCTACAAGCCGTTTGTGGACCGCGCGGCCGAGCTGTGGGAAATGGCGCCGCCCGTTCCCGAAGGCAAGATCGACTACTTCCAGAAGGACAGCACCGACGCCGACTTTGCCGCGGAATGGTCCAAAAACTGGACGGAGCTGGCCAAGTTTGTGCCGGAACAGGGCTTTGTCGCCTCCGGCCCCTATGTACGGGATGGCAATTTTACCGAGGCCGACCTGCGGCTGAAGAAAAACGAGCTGTACTGGGATGCTGAGAACATCAAGTTTGACGTAATCACCAACAAAGCCGTGACCGCGGAACAGGGCATCGCGATGCTCAAGTCCGCTGATTCGGACTGCTACCCCGGCTCACTGCCCATTGACGTCGCGCTTTCTGTGCTTGAGTCCAACAAGGATACCGTGTTCTACCCGACGGTAGACCCGGCATGCCACGGATTGTACTTCAACCAGAAATCCGTCAACTCCCCGATGCACGATGTTGTGTTCCGCAAAGCCATCAACTATGTGATCAACAAGACACCCATCCGCGAAATCGGCAACTACTACGGCAGCGAGTTTGACTATTCCTGCACAGGCATTCCCCCGCTGTTCCTGTCCAAGTATGTGTCGCCGGAAGTCATGGAGAAGCTGCCGCTGTACGCGACTGACCACGAGAAAGCCGCACAGATCCTCGAGGAAGCCGGCTATAAGAAGGTGGGCAACCTCTGGAAGGATCCCGAGGGCAAGGACATCAAGGTTGTCATCGGCGTCAACGGCGGCTGGCAGCCCGCGGCTGTGGTCGGCAACGTGAAC
>JAGVSV010000031.1 GCA_019137115.1 Bacillota bacterium | reverse complement strand
GAACATGTGCGGCGCCTTGCGGATGTGGCAAATCTCGTTGCGGTGCCCGGTGCCGCGCATCGCCACGGTGTACTGCTTTGCGCGCACGTAATTCATCGTGGAATGGATGTGCACATACAGCGTATACGTCTGCCCGCGCATGACATGTTGGGTGACATCAAATTCGTGCGCCACCAGCATGTTCTCGGCGCGGCCTACATGGAAGTCGTTGAGGTAGATGTCCGCAACCGTGTCGATGCCGTCAAAGGCGAGCAATATCTCCCTCTCCGGGAAGTCCTCCGGCACCGCAAATTCGCGCGCGTACACCCACTGGCAGTACTCATACGGCGCCAGGTTGTACAGGTTTTCCCCGTACAGCGGGTCGTCCAGCAACCCCGCGCGCATGAGGTCCAGTTCCACATTGCCGGGCACTTTGGCGAGCACTTGCTGGCATTTTGCCAGCAATTTCGGGGAGAACACGTCCGGCTTTCCGCCCGTTTCCGAGCAGAAGTACAGCGTCCAGTCGCCGTCCAGCGGGATCCGCATGGCTACACCTCCCACGAAAACGCCTGCGGCAGCGCGGCGATTTTGGTGACCCACCCAAGCATCTGCCCCGCGTCATACGGCGGGAAGCCGGAAATGTAGTGGTTGCCGTACGTTTCGCCGTCCGCTTCCCAGGCGATCAAATACAGCTTCTGCCGCCCGGCCAGCTCGCGCACATGCCCCAGCACCACGTTTTCGTTGGCGGGGGACAGGCAGGTGCCCTCGAGATAGGTTTCGCCGGTGTCGCCGTCCCACACGCGGTAGGAAACCTCCACCGCGTCCCGGCTGTCATTGCCCAGCACCACCGCGTGCGACCAGTCCACCAGCTCGTCCATCATCACCGCGACGGGCCGCTGCACGCGCTTTATGTAGTGGTACGCCAGCTTCTTGGCGTAATAATAGTCCACCACGGCGTCGGAGATCTGCGGCCAGCCGTCCAGCAGGTTCCACCAGATGATGCCGGTGCGCCGCCACTTTTTGATGCGCGTGCGCTCGATAAAGAACTTCTTGGCCTCGGCCTGTGAAATCTGCGAAAGGCGCGCAAAGGCGGATATTTCGTCCGGAACCTGCCCAAACAGGATGTCCACCTGGTCGTGCATGAGCTGGATGCGGCTGTACCCGCGCGCGCCAAAGGGCAGGTAATCGGTGTTGTGCGCGTCCCAGACGGGGTTGTCAAGCCATGCGTTCAGCTGATCCTCCGGGATGTACCGCCGCAGCGAGGACACCGCCGGGCACCCGTGATAGCCTGCCTCGCTGATGAAATGCGCGGTGGTGTGCTTGTAGAAATCATCCTTGAAGTACGCCCGCGCGCCCCAGTTGTGCTGCTCGGGCACCTGGTAGCGCGCGATGCCGTCCGGGATGTACGGCGAGGAGGGCAGGTAGTGCCGGTACGGGTCGTGCATGCGCACCACGCGGGGCAGCACCTCGCGCGTCAAGGCGTTGTACCGGCTGCTGTCGGTGGGCAGGTGCAGGGCGCTCAGGCCCTCGTCCACCTCGTTGTCGCCCGCCCACAGCAAAATCGACGGATGGTTGCGCAGTTTCTTGACCACGGCGGTGGCTTCCCGCTCGATCTGGTCGGCAAAGTCCGGCGCGGGGGAATACACCGCGCAGGCCATCGCAAAATCCTGCCACACCAGCATCCCGCGTTCATCGCACAGGTCAAAAAACGCGTGATCCTCATACACATTGCCGCCCCAGCACCGCACGATGTTGCAGCCGCTGTCGTACAACAAGTCGTGCGCCGCCTGCAAACGCTCCGCGTCCCGGCTGTGCAGCGCGTCCAGCGGCACCCAGTTGCTGCCCTTGCACAGGATGGGCGTGCCGTTAACCAGCACCCTAAACTCGCCCTCGTCGCCGGGCTTCAATACATGCTCGATTGCCATCACGCGGATGCCGATGCGCTCCCGCTTTTCGGCCACCACTGCGCCGTCATAAAGCAGCGACATCGTGACCTCATACAGCGGCTGTTCGCCATAGCCGTTGGGCCACCACAGTTTCGCGCCCGGCACGTCCACGTGCAGCGTGCCGCTGACAAAGGGCGCGGGCACGGTCTTTTCAAACCGGTGCTCGCCGCATACCCCCGCCACGCGGATGGCAAACCCGTCCAGCACCTTTGCGTCCGTGTGCCAGCGGTATTTGACGGAAAGCTCCGCGCCATGGGGCGTGATATGCGTGGTGGCGTAATAGGTCTCGGCGATGCGCGTGGGGGGCAGCGCCTTCAAGAAAACGCCGCGCCACATGCCCGCCGACAAAAACCGCCCCATGATGTCCCAGCCGAACGAGCTGGGCGGCATGCGCAGCACCGCAAACTCATCGTTGCGCAGCATCGCCGGGAAGTCCGTGTTCCGGGCTTCGTTGAGGGCCGAGCGCACGCGCACCGCGATGTGGTTTTCGCCGTCATACCGCAGCAGATCGGTTACGTCCATTTCGTGTGCGATCATCGCGTTGGCGGTTTCCCCGGCCAACTGACCGTTGACATACACGCGGGCGAAGTTGTTCAGCCCCTCAAACACCAGCACCCAGCGGCCGTCACCGCGTGCACCCACGTCAAACGTGCGCTCAAACTGCCAGCTGTAAAACTCATATTTCCGGAATCTGTACAGGTTGTCCGCCCAGAACGGATCCGGCTCCACCCCCGCGCGCACCAGGTCCAATTCCACATTGCCCGGCACCCGCGCCGGGATGTGCTGCGCCCCTTCCCGGAACGCCGCCAGATCCTCCGGCACCCCGCCGTCCTCCGGCATCCCATACAAGTCCCACTGTCCGTTCAGGGATTGCATCGTCAATCTCCCTTCTGTGTGGCTGTTTGCGCCCAGTGTACCGTGTCGGGGCGGCAATGTACAGTACGAAAAAGCCGCCGGTCAGGGCGGCTCTTGGGGAAAGATGCGGCTGATCGTTACCTCTGCTCCGCCAGCGCGGTCAGCGGCTGTTGATGAACATCGATGCGGTACAGCGTGCTGCTGCCGCTGTCAAACGCCAGCAGGCCCTGGGCATCGGCGAACAGACGATCCATCGCCGGCAACGCGGCGTCCGCGGGTAGATCTTTCTGGTCGGGCGTCAGTTTCTGCAGCTGCCCCGTGCCCACGTCCACATGGTACAGCGCCCCGTAGGACAGCGCGTACAGCTCGTCGCCAACGGCGGCCAGCGAGTTGAACGGGTCGTCGCTCAGGATGTTCTGGGCGGTGGGCTCGGCCATGGCGATCGCGGGCAACAGCGCCAGCGCCAGCAACAGGGACAGGATGCGCAAACCGGTTTTCATGATGTCCTCCTTCTTGGGTGGGCAAAACGCCCCGAAAAAGCCTTCATCCCATCCAACGAAAACCGGCGCACTTTCTTTGCGTCCAAATGTAACAAGTCTGGCGATAGGGGGATTTGCGGCTCTCCGAACTTCAGTGAGGTTCGCGTGCATAACCCAAAATGGACGGTTCTATGTAATCGGAACTTGAGTGTGGATACGACGTGGTTTGTACTCTGAGGGTGTTCCACATAATCCGGACTTCAGTGTGGTTATAGGAGAAGGTCTGTGAATATCAACGAAAAAGCCCTTCTATTGTGAGAAGGAGCCTGTTACGGAGCGTTATCCTGAATATGAAAAGCCTGCCAAACTCAAGAACAGCAGGCGAACCTTGCTATAACACCTTTATCAGTCAAAGTAGCCATCAATGCGCCTGATGGCTTCACCTCCTATATAGGCTGGGAGGGTACGATTAAGCTCGGCAATAGTTTCGTTGCCTACAACTATTTCAGCCTTCAAAGCACTAACACACCTTTTTATCGTTAATTCTCCTCAAGATTATCAAGGGTAGCCAAGTCGGTTGACTTAGCTTGAACGGGAAAGTTTTTTATGATGGCATCAGAGGCTCTTCGTTTAGTTAAATGCAGTCTAAACAGGCTGCATTTCCCCTTCTCACGATAAAAACTACACCAGAGCAGCCCGGCCTTCATGACAACAAATGAGTCGTCTATCTCAGGAGTAAGTGCGAGATTGTGATGGTCCTCCAAAATATTGCATGCTCCTATTCCACCCATTTCATTTGACGCATCAACTCTATAAATCACAGTTTTGATCATTCCTTTCTCTCTCTACTTCAAACCCCTCTCTTTCGCTATGGTGATTTGTTACTTGTCCGCCAACTCCCCCTGCACCCACGGCGCTTCAAACGCGTGGAACCCGGCGGGCACCTCCTGCACCTTGCCGCCAAAGTGCACCTCGGCCACCGCGCCAAAGGGCACCGTCACGTGCAGGTGCGCCGCGTCATAGCGCTTCATCCAGCGCACGGCCACATCGCCCATCACGGTGTCCACGCTGGCCTGACAGCTTAACAGGCTGGTGGGCATGTACGGCTTGACCTGATAGCGCGCAAAGCCGGGGCCCATGGGCTTGATGCCCGCGATGTAGGCGTACAGCCAGCCGTCCACCGCGCCATACATCGGGTGGCTGTGGCTGTTCATGCCGGGGTGCTTCTTCAGCTCAAAGCGCTCCCAGATGGTGGTGGCCTCGTTTTGCAGCATGTAACCCCAGCTGGGGTAGGTCTGGCGCGTCATCAGCCGCCAGGCGTCGTCCACATGCCCGTGATCGCACAGCGCGTCCATCAGATAGCGCGTGCACAGGTTGCCGGTGGTGATGCGGTGGCCCCGTTGGGCCAAATCCTCCACGATGACTTGCGCGGCGCGCGGGGCGTCGCCGGCGGGGATGATGCCCAGCCACAGCGCGAACGCCTGGCACGCCTGGGAGCCGCTCGCCATGGTGGCGGTGGCCGGGTTGTACCACTTGTTGAGCATCGCGGCGCGGATTTCGTCGGCCCTGCCCTGCCACCAGTCCACCTGCGCCTCGTCGCCCATCGCCCGCGCCATGCGGGAGAGCATCACGCAGTTGTAATAGCTGTAGCCGGTGGACATAAATATGCCCGGCGTGAGCGCCGAATGCGCGCCCTCCATGTCCACGCAGCAGTCCGCGGGGCTGGCCCAGTCGCCATAGCGGGAATAGTTGACGATGTGGTCGTCGCTTGCCCGCATCAGGCACTCCTGCCAGCGCTCAAAGTTCGGGAAGCCTTCCCGCACCAGATCCAGCGACCCTGTGAACAGGTAGTGCTGCCACGCCGCGACCAGAAAGCTGCTGCTGACCGGGGCGGCGGGTCGGCCGCCGAACACATACGGCGCGGTGCAGGTGATCGCCCCGTTTTTGTCCTGGGTGTCGATGATGTCGCGCACCACCTTGGGGAACATGCGGCCGATGTCGAAATTGTACGGCGTCTGCTCAAAGCGCACGGTGGCGTCGTTCATCCAGCCCATGCGCTCGTCGCGCTGCGGGCAGTCGGTCAGGATGCTGTGCTGGTTGGCGCGCTCGGTGGCCACGCAGATTTCGTGGATGCGCGTGACCAGCGCGTCCCCGCAGCGGAAGAAGCTGTCCGTGTCCAGATCGGTGTGCAGGGAGACAGCCGTGATGTCCTCCTTTGCCAGCGCCATCCCCTCCACGCGCGCGTACCGGAACCCGTGGTACGTGAACATCGGCTGCCAGACGGTCAGGTCGCGGTCATCCCCGGACGCGATATAGGTGTCGGTGGCTTTTGCGCCGCGCAGGGGTTCCATGAACAAGTCGCCGTCCTCGTCCAGCTCCTCGGCGTGCAGGACGCGGATGACCTGCCCGTTGTCCATCCCTTCGGGCAAGCGCAGGCGGATGACGCCGGCCAGGTTGTGCCCAAAGTCGATCACCGTGGCCTGGCCCAGCGGCCACATCGCCAGCGGCCGGTGCACTTCGCCCGCCCTTATGGGCGGGATCAGCATGGGCTTGCGCTCCCCGCCGGGGCCGGGCAGCTCTTTAGCGGCCTGAAACCCGTCAAAGCCCGGCAGGTTCCAGCCCCGCCGCGCGCGGTTGGCGTCCCAGGTTTCGCCGTTGAACAGGTCATTTTCCCACAGCATGCCGTCGCCGGCCTGCCAGCTTTGGTCGGTGACCAGCGTGCCCTTTGTCCCGTCCTGGTATGTCAGGTGCATTTGCAGCGAAAACATCGGCGGCCCGGCAAAGGGGATGCCCTCGGGCCGGTCGGGGTAGCGGGACGCCTCCACCATGCTGTTGCGCCGCCAGCCGTCGCCCACCATCGCGGCCAGGCAGTACGTGCCCATGCCCAGCTTTTCGTGCAACAGCGGGTAGGTCACATACTGGCAGGTCTTGCTGTAGTCGGTGTGCGCGGGCTCCAGCACCGCGTCATCCAGCGGCTCGCCGTTCAGATACAGCTGGTGGTACCCGACCCCGCATGCGTATAGCACCGCGGACTTGAGGGGTTTTGTGATCACAAACTCCCGGCGCAGGTACACCGCGCGCTTGGGCACATCCTTGTCGAGACCAATCCACGGCGCAAAAAAGTCCACATCCGCGTTGTACAGTGTGGTTTTGAGCGTGTTGCTCACCTGCCCGCGGTTGTCGCGGATGGTTAAGGAAACCTTGACCGCCTGCCCTTTCCAGGCATTGTGCCGCACGCGGGCGCGCTGGCGCGTGTTCTCCACCCAGCCGGTGTCGTGCAGCACCGTGGCGCCGTTGTCGCTTTCGGTGCTCCACACCAGCTGGTACGCCGCCTGCCGCGCGCCGGCGCGGTCGCACCGGGCGCCCCAGGTCAGTTCAAAATCCGTGCCCGAAAAAAGGCGGCTGCGCGGGTCATCCGTGACGCGGCTGCCGTCCACAGCCAGGGTGGTCAGCGTAAGCATGGCGATCCTCCCCATATGTCGTTGGTTGCTCCATTCCCATTGTAGACGGGTGGGGCGAAGGACGCAACCCGACGGGGCCCTTTCGGTACATCCCAAAACCCTGTATACTGATACAAACGAACACAAGGCGAAAGCCGTACCGGGGGACAGCCCTGGGTTTTGTGCAATGGAAAGGAGCGACCCCCTTGCCGGAAATCCGTGAATTGACCATGACCTCCATCGCCGTGCGCATCGTGCTGGCCATCATATTGGGCGGTGCGATCGGCATGGAGCGGGGCCTCAAAAACCGCCCCGCCGGTTTGCGCACCTACATGCTGGTGACATTGGGCTCGTGCGTGGTGATGATCACCAACCAGTACATCTACCAGGTGTTTGACACCGGCGACCCGGTGCGCATGGGCGCGCAGGTGGTCAGCGGCATCGGCTTTTTAGGCGCGGGCACCATCATGGTGACCGGCCGCAACAAGATCAGGGGCCTAACCACGGCGGCCGGCCTGTGGGCGACGGCGACGGTGGGGCTGGCCATCGGCATCGGCTTTTATGAGGTGGGCATCGGCGCGGGCGTGCTGGTGTTTTTGGTGCTGACGGTGCTTCATGAGTGGGAGTCCTACATGCGGCGCTCCAGTCGCCGGGTGGATCTGTACATCGAGCTGTCGCCCGGTTTCACGCTGCGGGAGTTCCTGGAGCACATGCGGGAATACAAGCTGGAAACAAGCGGCGTGGAGCCCGAGCACGACAACCTGTCCGACGGCCGGTCGACGTCCTTTTTTGTCACGCTCCGGGGCCGCCGCGAGGTGCGCCACGACGAGATCATCGCGCTGGTGCGGCAGATGAAGGAAGTGGAATACCTGGAGGAGATGTAGCAAGCACAGATGCCTGCCTGTTGCGGAGGAATGAAGGGCGAAGCCCGGCTTCGTACGGCCTAGGGCAAACGGTGGGTTGCGCGTGCCAACCCTGCCCATTGCTATCTGACAGCGACAGCTCATAGTCTATGGAACTCTGCATCCGCCCCAGCTGATCCTTCCACGCGTCCACGTTGACGCGTACTTTTTTGAAGCCCAGCTTTTCATACACGTGCTGTGCGCGGGTGTTGGCAAGGTTCGTGTCCAGCACGATTTTTTGATATCCCATGGCGAATAATTGGCCGATCAGCATGCGCAGGAATGCCGTGCCATAACCCTTGCCCTGCTGGGCGGCAACCTGCCCGCGCAGCGCCTGTATGAGGGCCTGGGCTTTGCGTATATGGGCACGGTGCCCCTGTTTTATGAGGACACCGGCTGGACGGACTTTTTATTGTACGAGTACGTGCTGTGATCAGGTGATCCAGGCCGCGCCAATGAACCCGGGGCCCAGATGGATGTTGAGGCTGGGGCCCACCGGCCGGTCGATCACGTCAATGTCCGGGAACCGCGCGCGCACGGCGTTGAGCAGCGGCTCCGGCGGGTTGTCCGCGCCCTGATGGTGCAGGATGATGGCCTTGGCGTTGTCCGGGATGGCCGAGGACAGCGCGCGGATGGACTGCAGCGTGCCGCGCGCCACGCCCTGGGATTTGACGATGCCGTCCTCCAGCGCCAGGATGGGGCGGAGGTTCAACATATTGCCCACCGACTGGCGTACCACGCCCAGCCGCCCGCTGCGGCGCAGCGCGGTCATGTCATTGACGGAAAACACCACGCCCACGTCCCTGCGGCGCTGCTCCAGCGCGGCTTTGATGTCGGCCATGGCCATGCCCGCCGCGTTCATCGCGCTGGCTTCCCTGACCAGCAGCGCCAGCCCGCCGGCAGTATTGAGCGAATCCACCACCGCGATGCGCTCCGGCGCGACCGTCTGGGCGGCGTTGAGCGCGCTGGAATAGGTGCCGCTTAGGCGCGAGGAAATCAGCACGCACAGCACCTGGTTGGCTTCGCGCGTTAAGTGCCGGAACGCGCCCCGGAAATCGTCCACCGAGGTATGGGTGGTCATCCAGTCGCCCCGGCTGAAATCCATGCGCTTGTCCTGGCTGCCCGCGTCCAGGTAGCTTTCGTGGTACACGCGGTTGCCCAGGGTGTACAGCACCGGCAGCACGCGCACCTTCATCGCCGCCGCTTCCCGGTACGGAAGGCCGGCGGTCCCGTCGGTGATGATCGAAATCATGGCAATACTCCTCCCATGCAGCGGAACCGGGCATAGCGGTCGGACATTAATTCATTCAGCGGCAGCGCGCGCAGGGCGCTGATTTCATCCACCATTGCGGCTTTCAGCGTCTCGCAGGTTGCGTCCAGCGTGTTGCTCTCGGCGATCACGCGCTCAATCACGCGCATGTCCAGCAAATCGCTGGCGGTTAATTTCAACGATTCCGCGGCTTCCTGCGTGCGGCTTGCGTCCTTCCACAGGATGCTGGCGCAGCCTTCCGGCGAGATCACCGAGTACACGGCGTTTTCCAGCATCCACACGCGGTCGGCCAGCGCCAGCGCCAGCGCGCCGCCGCTGCCGCCCTCGCCGGTTAAGACCGCCAACACCGGGGTTTGAAGCGCGCTCAAGGTCATCAGGCTTTCGGCGATGGCCTGCCCCTGGCCGCGCTCCTCCGCGCCCAGGCCGCAGAACGCGCCGGCGGTATCAATGAGCGTAATCACTGGCCGTCCAAACTTTTCGGCCAGCAGAAACTGCCGGATGGCCTTGCGGTACCCCTCCGGGTGTGCGCTGCCAAAGTTGCGCGCCACCTTGGATTTGGTGTCCTCGCCCTTTTCAATGGCGACCACGGTGACCGGGGTGCCATTAAGCCGGGCGATGCCCGCCAGGATGGCCTGGTCGTCGGCGTACCTGCGGTCGCCGTGCAGCTCGGTAAAGTCGTCAAACAGGCGCGGGATGTATTGGGCCGCGGTCGCCCGGTCCTTGCTGCGGGCGGCCAGCACGCGGTCAATCGCCTGCATGGACGCCCTCCTTTTGGTGCAGCATCAGCAGCACGCGCAATTCTTCGCGCATATCAGCGCGCGACACGATGCGGTCAATGAAGCCCTTTTCCATCAAAAACTCGGCGGACTGGAAGCCCTCGGGCAGTTTCTGGCGGATGGTCTGCTCAATCACGCGCGGGCCGGCAAAGCAGATCAGCGCCCTGGGCTCGGCCAGCGCGATGTCGCTTTGCATGGCAAAGCTGGCCGTCACGCCGCCGGTGGTGGGGTCGCACAGCACGCAGATGTATAAAAGCCCCGCATCGCTGTGCTTTTTGACCGCGGCGCTGGTTTTGGCCATCTGCATCAAGGACAAAATGCCCTCCTGCATCCGCGCGCCGCCGGACACCGTAAAGCCGATCACCGGCAGCCCCTCGTGCAGGGCTTTTTCAAACAGGCGGGTAATCTTCTCGCCCACCACCGAGCCCATGCTGCCCATCATGAACGCGCCTTCCATGGCAAACACCGCCGTTTTGTGGCCGTCGATCGTTGCGGTGCCGCACAGCACGGCCTCATGCTCCCCGCTTTTGCGCCGGGCGTCTAACAGCTTGCGGTCATAGTCCGGGAAATTGATGTAGTTGTCGCTGGTTAACTCCGCGTCAGTCTCCACAAAACTGCCCTCATCAAACAAGGCCTGGATGCGCTTGCGCGCGCTCCAGGCGAAATGCCGGTCGCAGTGCGGGCAGCAGTTCATATTCTTCTCCAAATCGGTGGACAGCACCGCCGACTTGCACGACGGGCACGCGGTGAACAGCTTGTCCGGCGCGCGCGGCGCCGGCCGGTCGTCCGCGCGCTCGGCTTCCAGCGTGTTGCCCGGCTTGCGGAACAGCCATTTGTTGAGCATCCGTTACGCCCTGCCTTCCATAAAGTTGGTGAAATAGGCGCCGCTCAAAAACCTCGGGTCGGACAATATGTCCAGCTGCAGTTCGGCGTTGTGGGCAATGCCCTCGATCACCAGCTCGCACAGCGCGGCGACCATCTTGCGGATGGCTTCCTCGCGGGTGGGCGCGTGCACGATCAGCTTGCCGATCAGCGAGTCATAGTACGGCGGCACCACATAGTCCTGGTACACCGCGGTGTCAAAGCGCACGCTGGGTCCGCCGGGAATGTGCAAAAGCGAAATGCGCCCGGTGGAGGGCCGGAAGTTGTGGGTGGGGTCCTCGGCGTTGATGCGGCACTCAATGGCGTGGCCGCGCAGCGCGATGTCATCCTGCGTGAAGGTCAATGGCATGCCCGCCGCCACGCGCAACTGCCACTTGACCAGGTCAATGCCGGTGACAAACTCGGTCACCGGGTGCTCCACCTGCAGGCGGGTGTTCATCTCCATGAAGTAATAGTTGCCCTGTTCGTCCAGCAAAAACTCCATCGTGCCCACGCCCACATAGGCGATGGCCTTCATCAGGCGCGTGCAGTCGCTGATCATGCGCTGGCGGGTGGTTTCGTTGAGCGCCTGGCTGGGGCTTTCCTCGAGCAGCTTCTGGTTTTTGCGCTGCACGGAGCACTCGCGCTCGCCCAGGCACATTCCTCGAGCAGCTTCTGGTTTTTGCGCTGCACGGAGCACTCGCGCTCGCCCAGGCACACGCAGTTGCCCTGCTGGTCGCACAGCATCTGCATCTCCACATGCCGCACGGGGGACAGGTATTTTTCCAGGTACACCTGCCCGTCGCCAAAGGCCAGTTCGGCTTCTGAGGACGCGGCCAGGTACTCCTTTTTGAGCAGCTGCGGCTCTTTGATCAGCCGGATGCCCCGGCCCCCGCCGCCGGCCTTGGCCTTGATCAGCACCGGGTAGCCGAGCGCGGCCGCTTTGGCCTGGGCTTCCTCCGGCGTGGGTAAAATGTCGCTGCCCAGTATCACTGGCACGCCGTAGTCCCGGGCCGTGCGGCGGGCATGGTCCTTGTCGCCCATGTCGGCGATCACCTGCGCGTC
>JAGVSV010000114.1 GCA_019137115.1 Bacillota bacterium | reverse complement strand
GCCCCGGCGGATGAAGTCGGCGCTGCGGGCAAGGTGGTGCTGTGGCACACCTTTACCGAGGAACAGGAAACCTCGCTGCAGGAAATCGCCGCCGCTTACATGGCGGAGAACAAAGGCGTTGAAATCGTTGTGCAGTCCCAGCCCTATGAAGGCTTTTTGGACAAGGTGTACAACGCCGTGCGCACCGGCGGCGGCCCGAGCTTCATCATCAACTTCTCGTCGGAAGCCGCCAAGTACATTGACGCGACCGACCCGGAAAAGACCTTCGTGATCGACTACGCCCAGCACATGACCGCAGAGCAGCTGGACGCCTTCAAGGCGTCGCTGGCCGGCAAGCTGTACGACGAGGCGATCGGCTATGAGGACGGCAAGCTGCACAGCATCCCGATCTATACCTCCGGCCCGATCTTCTTCTACAACAAAACCATGTATGACGAGCTGGGCCTGAAGGTGCCCACGACCTGGGCGGAGTTGGAGAGCAATTCCCGCGCCATCAAGGAAAAGTACGGTATCCCCGGCTTTGCCGCGGACTCGCTGACCGATACCGCGCAGATCCTCATGATGCAGAACGGCTCGCCCTACATCGACGTGGCCAACAAGAAGGTCGTCATCGACGACCCCAAGGCCGTCGAGCGCATCCAGTGGCTGGGCGATCTGATGAAGGAAGAAGTGTTCGCCACCATCCCGCAGACCAGCCAGTACTTCTCGTCGGACTTCAACGCCAAGCTGCTGGCCAGCTATCTGGGCTCGGTCGCCGGCTACAAATACCTGGAGCCGGACGGCTTTGAGCTGGGCGTTGCCCCCACTATCATGGACGGCGCGGCCAAGTGGTACCCCGCCTGGAACCGCAGCGCGGTTGCCTTCAAGCATGGCGAGGAAGCCGACCAGGCCACGGTGGATTTCATCCGCTACCTGACCAACCCGGAGAACAGCGTGAAGTTCGCCATCGCCGTGGGCAGCCTGACCCCATACAAGGAAGCCACCGAGCTGCAGGCGTACAAGGACTATCTGGCCAAGGGTGACCTGATGAGCACCTCGCTCAACGCGGTGCAGGCCACGCTGGAGTACGCCGAAGTGCTGCCCATCGTGAGCGTCTCGGCCACCGTGCGCAACGAGCTGCAGCGCGCTGTGGAACGCGTGGCGACCGGCGAAGCCACCGCCGAGGTGGCCCTCAAGGACGCCGCCGAAGCCGCCAACAAGGAGTGGACCGCGCAGTAACGCCGGGACGACATTCGAACACACAAATACCAGCCGCCGTGGGGTTTCCCGCGGCGGTTTTCCGTTGCCTTTGGACGGCAAGCGTCTGGCGTCCACCGCGATCTGTTGGTATGATGGTACAAAAGAGATCGCCAACAGAGGAGGGACCCATGGCAAGGGACCGATATTTCATCGCGGTGGATTGCGAGGGCGTGGCATGCGCGGTGGGCAAGCCCGGCGGCACGCTAAATGACAGCGCCAACTATGCCTTTGTGCAAAAGCAGGCCACGCGGGAGGCGGATGCGGCCGCCCGCGCGCTGTTTGACGCGGGCGCTTCCCAGGTCATCGTGTGTGACGGGCACAGCAGTGGCATCAACCTGTCGTACGACCTGCTGGACCCGCGCTGTGACATTATGCTGGGTTCCGGGTACCCAGAGCGCTTCCCCACCATGGATGAACGCGTCGCGGGGCTGCTGTTCATCGGCTTTCACAGCCGGGAGAACACCAAAACCGCCACGCTGGCGCACAGCTACTCCAGCGAGACCTACCAGTGGATCAAGGTGAACGGCGTGGAGGTGGGGGAGATGGAGATCGATGCCGCGATCGCCGGGCGATACGGCGTGCCGGTGATCTTCGCGGCTTCCGATGACATCACGGTCTCCCAGGCCCAGGCCGCCTTCCCGTGGGCCCAGACCGTCACCACCAAGCGCAGCCTGGGCTGGACCTCTGCCCTGTGCAAACACCCGGCGCGCGTGTGTGACGAAATCTACGCGGGTGTCACACGCGCCGTCGCGCGGTTGAGCGATATGCAGCTATTTGGGTTTGAGGAGCCCTTGTGCGCGGAATTCCGCTACAAGCGCATGGACGCGGCGGCAGCCGCCCTGCACGTGGACATGCACGGCGAGCCATTCGCCCAGCCCGACCCCTTCACGCGCGCGGGCACCATCGCCTCAATCCTGCGCCTGTTTTAAGAAAGACGACGCATAGCAAAACATAATAGATAAATAGTCGCATATACCGGACAATATGTCGCATGTGTATTTTACTGTGTGCGGAGGTGATGATGTGTCCAGAAACATTGCGATCAAGGTGGCCCGTGCGCAGAAGGACATGACGCAGACCGCGCTTGCGCAGGCCGTGGGCGTCTCGCGGCAGACGATGAACGCCATCGAGCAGGGGACATACAACCCCACAATCAAGCTCTGCCGCGCGATCTGCAGGGTGCTGGACAAATCGTTGGACGAACTGTTTGGAGAGGAGAATGGGCATAAGGAACGCTGATCATGATGAGAAGAGACTGATCGACCGGGGCAAGGCCTTCCGCACCGGGTTTCTGGCCGCCATGGCCACCATCGTGCGGGTCAACGCGGGCGCTGACCTGCTGGGCATCACGGTGGAGCCCTTCGCCGCCTTCCAGCTGCAGCTGTGGATTCCGCTGAGCGCCTGCCTGATC
>JAGVSV010000288.1 GCA_019137115.1 Bacillota bacterium | reverse complement strand
CAGCCCGGTTTTGCATACAGAGCGCTATTTGAGCAGCAGGAAAGCCAGCAGCGCAACCACGCCCAGGGCAAACAGGATCAGCCCGAAGGACAGCGTGCGCAGCATCCGGCGGATGACGTCCTGCGCGGTGGTCCACACCGCGGCATACATGCGCACGTAGTGGAACGGCTCGTGCGGGCTCAGCCCGAACATCCGCCGCCAGACGATGGACACCCGGTCGGCAGAGCGGCCCAGCGTATAGGTAAACCGGTTGCCCAGGGGCACGACGGTGGGGCCTGCGGCCGGCCGCAGCACCGTGCGCAGCAGCAACAGCGAGACGGCGTCCACGCCCATCTCCAGCAGGCGTGATATAAACGTTGCGGTGGTACTGACAACCACATAGGACTTGTCAAACAGCACATCCAGTGGCATCGCAATCAAATACCCCAATCGCATCACGACGTTCATGAACTTCTCAAACATCACGTCCAGCGGTGTGGCGATCAGGTAGCCCAGCCGCACCAGCGTGTTCACAAGCGGCAGGTACACGCTGTTTTCCAGGTCCAGCCAGACCGGCCAGCGGTTGACGTGCAGGGCATGGCCGGACGCATCCTTTTTCATCAGCCACTTGCGCACCAGCGTAAAGTAGAAAATAACGCCCAGCAGCAGGGATTTGCCCCCGCCCACCAGGTTGACCAGCGCAAGGAACTGCACGTCGTGCGCCGGGCGATGCGCGTAGAGGAAGGGCAGGGAGCGGTTGGCCAGGTCCGTCAGGATGCCTTCCGGGTACAGCCCAATGACAAACAGCAACAGCGCGGAGCCGCCCAGCGCGACGGCGGACAGCGGGGTCATGGACGGCCCCATCTCGTCATATTCCGCCTGTTTTGTGGGGTGCTTGTCCACAAACAGCGTGATGAACAGCTTGAGCATGTAGCAGAACGTCAAGCCGCCCGTGATGACAAACAGCCACTCGGCCACCTGATAAATCAACGCGGATTGGCCCAACTCCTTCAGGTGGACGATATACTCCACAATGCTTTCGTGCAGCAGCGTTTTTGACGCGTAGCCGCTGAAAAACGGTATGCCGCTGATGGAGGCGGCGCCCACCAGGAAAATCAGCAGCAACCCCGGCTTTTTGCGGCCATAGCCCCGCACCTCGTTCAAATCCAGGGCGTGCGTGTTCAGGTACACCACGCCCGCGGCCATGAACAGCGCCAGCTTGATCAGGCTGTGGTTGAGCATGTGCAGCACCGTGCCCTGCGCGGCCAGCGCGTTGTGCTCACCCAGCAGGCTCTGCATGCCGATGCCGAACAGGATAAAGCCGATCTGGCTCATCGAGGAGCAGGCCAGCGTGCGCTTGAGGTCGGTGGAGAACAGCGCCAGCAGCGCGCCCAGCAGCATGTTGATCAGGCCAACCGCCAGCAGCAGGTTGCCCCACTGCGCGTCCCCCAGGAACAAACGCGTGGATATCACCAGTATGCCGTAGATGCCCACCTTGGTCAGCACACCGGACAGCAGCGCGCTGGCAGGCGCCGGCGCGACCGGATGCGCCTTGGGCAGCCAGACATGCAGGGGGAACATGCCGGCTTTGGCGCCAAAGCCGATCAGAATGAGCGCCCCGGGCAGGTACAGCTCGTCAACGGGCAGCGCCGCGATGGCGGCCTTGATGCCCTCAAACTGCAGCGTGCCTGTCTTTGCGTACAGCATCATCAGGCCCATCAGCATGGTCATGCCGCCCAATATGGCAATCGCCAGGTACGTCCGCCCGGCGCGCATCGCGCCCGGGGTTTCCTCATGGATCACCCAGCAGTAGCTGGTGAAGGACAGGATCTCAAAAAAGAGGAACGTGGTGATTAGATCATCGGACAGGAACACGCCCAGCGTTGCGCCCAGCGTGAGCAGGGTAAACATGCTGTAGCGGCCCTTTGCATGCCCATGCCCGAAATACTGGTGCGAAAAGAGGGAGGTCATCATCCACATGAACGCCGCGATCAGCGCATAGAGCGCCCGGAAGCCATCCGCCTTCAGATGCAGGCCAAAATGCAGCACCGCAGGGGCGGAAAAGGCAACTTCCTGGTTCTTCAGGAATACCCATAAAGCCAGCGCGCAGACCGCAATGGACACGCCGGACATCACATAGAGGCTGTATTCCTCCTTTTTTCGGGAGACGGCAAAGGAGGGTACCGCCGCCAGCAGGGGCAACGCGACCATTACAGGCAACACCCAGTTCATGTCCGCCGCACCTCCTTACACCACTTCCGCGGCGGTCCGCGTCAGGAAATCAATCAGGGGAACGCTGTAAAAACTCAGCGCCAGCATGGCGATGCTCAGGCCGGTCAGCGTGACCTTGAAGCCCGTCTCGATGGGCTGGATGCTGCCCAGGCTGCCCGGGCGCGTATACATCGTTACCGCAGGCACCATCAGGTACATGCTGGTGAGCACGGCACTGATCAGCAGGGCGGCAATCCCGGCGATGGGCAGCACACCGCCCAGCAGCACCGCCGCTTCCGCCAGGTACCATTTGCTGATGAAGCCGATCAGCGGCGGGATGCCTGTCATCGCGAGGCTGCCCAACGTGAACAGCGCGGAGAGCAGGGGCAATCGTTTGCCGATCCCGCGCATCTGGTCGATGTAATAAATGTCCGCGCGCTGGTTGAACACACCGGCGATCAAGAACAGCGTGATCTTCATCAGCGCGTGATAGACCAGGTGCATCAGGCCGGCCGTCAGGCCCTGCCGCGTCATCAGCAGCGCGCCAAACAGGATATAGGACAGGTTGGAGATGGTGGAATAGGCCAGCCTGCGCTTCAAATGTTTTTCTTTCAGCGCCATGGAGCAGCCGTACACGATGGTAAACACCGTCAGCGCAAGGGGGATGTACTGCGCGTAGGAGTCCTTGAGCATCGCCACCCCAAAGCTGAAGAAGGTCACCCGGATGATGGCGAACACGCCGGACTTGACGACCGCCACCGCATGCAACAGCGCGGTGACCGGCGTGGGGGCAACGGCCGCCGTGGGCAGCCAGCCATGCACCGGGAAGACGGCCGCTTTGACGCTGAACCCCAGGAAACACAGGATATAGCCCAGCCGCAGCTGCGCAGTGTGCGTCAGGCTGATGCCCTGGAACAGGCCGCCGGGCACAAAGGCCGTCGTGCGCCCGTAATACACCAGATACACCAGGCCGATAAAGGCAAAGGCCGAGCCGCCCAGGGAGTAATACAGGTATTTCAGGCCCGCCGCGATGGAGCTGGGCTTCCCGCCATGCATGACCAGCGGCAGGGTGGACAGCGACATGATCTCATAGAATACATAGAGTGTCAGCAGGTTGGCGCTCATCGCCACCCCCAGCGTCACCCCGTAGCTCATCAGAAAGAACGAGAAAAAGGAGGTTTGTTTCTCATGCCCCTTCATATAATCCGTCGCGTAGAACAGCGTGACCGGCCATAGCAGCGCGATCACCGCGGCGAAGACCTTGCCCAGGTTGTCCAAACGCAGCGTGATGTCCAGGTACTTGTTGAAGCTCAGCACCGTAATGGCGGCTTGCTCCCCCAACACGGCCACGCCGACAAGCACCGTGGTCAGCACCGCGCTGATCATCAGGTACGCGTTGCGCCCGCTGTCCTTCATGCGGAAGACCGGAAGCAGCGCCCCCGTCACAATCGGCAGGGTAACGGCCAGCAGCAAAATCATAGCACCCCTCGTAACAGGGTGTGGCCCAGCTGGTCAAACAGATCGATCATCAGGCCCGGGAAGGCGCCCAGCACGAAGATCGCCACCGTGAGGATCAAAATGGGCACCAGCATCATCTTGGGGGGATCGGCGTTGACCTTTTCCGCCGGGAACACCTCGCCATGCGCCATCCCGCCAAAGAAGGCGGATACGCTGGGCGGCAGCAGGTAGGCCGCCGTCAGCATGGCAGAGATCAGCAGCACGATGGGCACCAGCAGGCTGAACACATTGGTGCCGGAAACCAGCGCGCCCTCGGCGATGTACCACTTTGCGATAAAGCCGCCCAGCGGCGGGATGCCGACCAGGGAGATCGCGCAGATCGTGAACATCCACATCGTCCAGGGCATGGACTTGCCCAGGTTGTGCATTTCGTCCACCCGGGTGATGCCGGTCTGCACGATGATGGCGCCGGCGCACAGGAACAGCGCGTCCTTGGTTAGCGCGTGGAACACCAGCTGTAACAGCGCGCCGTCCAGCGCCATCGTGTCCAGCAGGAACACGCCGCACAGCGCATAGCTCACCTGGGAGACGCTGGAGTACGCCAGCCGTTTCTTGAGCGATTTCTCGCGCAAGGCCAGCATCGACCCCATGAACACCGTGATGGTTGCGCAGCCAAGCAGCGTCCACTGCACCCAGGTGTCCTTCAGGTACGCTGGCCCGATCACATAGAAGATCATCCGGAAGATGCACAGCACCCCGGCCTTGGTGATCACGCCGGACAGCACTGCACTGGCCGGGGAAGGGGCGACCGGGTGGGCGGTGGGCAGCCAGCCGTGCATGGGGAACATGCCGGCTTTGGTGCCAAAGCCGATCAGCGTGATCAGCAGGATGATCTGGAAAGCGGTGTGGGGGATGGTCAGGCTTTCCGTCATCAGCGAGCCGCCCTCTACGAAATAGGGGGAGGCGATATTCGGCGTGAGCATGAAAATGCCCAGCAGGCCCATCGTCGCCCCGGCCACGGAGTAGATCAGGTATTTGATGCCCGCCGCCACCGCCTCCTTGGTGCGGCTGTGCAACACCATGGGCACGGAGATAAACGTCATCATCTCAAAGAAGAGGTACATCGTGACCATCGTGCCCGACAGGGTCAGCGCCATTAAGGAGGCCATGGTCATCAGGTAAAAGGCGTAGTAGGTTTTCTCGTTCTGCTCATGCTTCATGTAGCTGAAGGAATAAAAGCCCGAGATCGTCCACATCAGCGCCATGACCGCCGAGAAGATCCGGCTGGTGCCATCCGAGCGCAGCGCGATGGGCAGCTGCTTGGTCATCTCAAACAGCACCAGTGTGCGCTCCGAATCAACAGCGATCAGCAGGACGACAATGCACGTAAGCACCATGATCGTGCCCACGAACGCGCAGCGGTCTTCCCGTTTATCGTTGAGCCAGGGCATGAACACGACCATCAGGGACCCGACTGCAGGCAACAGGAATGCAACGAGCAACAGCAAGCCTTCCATATGTAACCCTCCTTAGGAAAAAGTCCTTAGCCCGGTTTCGATCACCCGCAGGATCGGTTCAGAGCCCACACCAAGGTAGATAATGAATAACGCGGATACAAACAGCGCAGCGGCGACATGGGGCGGCGTCTTTTGCACCTGGGGGTATTCCATCTCCTGGGTGGGTTTGCGGTAAATGGACACCACCGTGTGCAGGAAGTACACGCTGTTGAGCAGCGTGCTTAGCGCCAGCGCGATCAGCACCAGCGCGCGCATCCAGCCGCCCATCGCGATGCCGGAAATCGCCAGGTTCAGCTTCACGATGAAGCCGCCGGTAAACGGGATGCCCACCATGCTCATTGCGGCGATGGTGAACACGATGCCCGCCGGCACATTGCGGTAGCCCGCGCCGTGCAGGTAGCGGAACCTCTTGCGGTCGCCGGATACGTTGATCAGCTCATACGCCGACAGGAACAGCAGCGATTTGACCGCCGCGTGCACCAGCATCTGGAACAGGGCGGCCTCCACCCCGGCATCCGTGCCAATGCCCAGCCCCATATAGATGTAGCCAATCTGCGCAACGGAGGAGTAGGCGATCATGCGCCGTATATCTCGCTGGCTGATGGCCAAGATGGAGCCGATGATCATCCCGCTCACCCCGCAGACAAACAGGAAGGGGGTGATCTGCTGGGAAACGATGACGTCCATCCCGATCACGCGGTAGAAAAACTTGATCAGCACAAAGATGTACGACTTGCTGATGATACCGCTTAAAATCGCGCTGGACAGCGGCGGGGCAAAGGCATAGGTATCCGGCGCCCAGCCGTGGAAGGGGAACATCGCGCTTTTGATGGTAAGACCCGCGGTGATCAGCCCGATCACCACGGTCAGCGGGCCCATGTGCTCGCCAGTCTGCACGATGTGGGCCACCGCATCATGCAGCGGCACCATCAGCAGGTGCCCGGTGATGCCGTACAGCATCGCAATGCCCATCAGCAGCAGGCCGGAGGCAAACAGATGCATGATCATGTAGCGCGTGATCGCCACCAGCGTATGCCCGTTCTGGCGCACCACCACCAAAGCGCAGCTGGCGATGGTCATGATCTCAATGAACACATACACGGTAAACAGGTCATTGGTGTAGATCAGCACGAGCACCGCGGCCAGCGCCAGGTCAATCATGATGCAGTACAGGTTGACCTTCTGCTCGCTGACAACGGTGGGCGTGTGCCACATGCCCGCGATCAGCGAGATCAGCATCACGGCGGAAAAACCGGTCGCCATCAGCGCTTCCAGCCGGCCGATGCGGATCTCGTTGCCCCAGGGCGCCGGGAAATGGCCCATCATGAAGGCATAGGCATCCTCCAGGGTGAGCGTCAGCCGCAGCGTCAGCGCGCTTAGTACCAGCACCGCCGCCACCACGGCAAAGGTCAGCGCCTTGGCAGCGCGTTGTTTTAGGACCGACGTGAAAATGCCCGCGGCCATGCACAGCAGGATGGAAAAGAAGGGGAAGTTGTGCACAAGCGTCATCAGGCATCCTCCCCGCGGGCCAGAAGCGCGATTTCGTCAATGTCCAGCGTATGGTAGCGGCGGTAAAGACGGATGGTCAGCGCCAGCATGATGCCGGTGAAGCTGACGGAAACCACAATGCCGGTCAGCACCAGGCCGGCCGGGACGGGGTTGATGTAGGCGACGGTGCTGGTGATGCCGTCCACCACGATGGGCGCCTTCTGGCCGTGGATATAGCCCATGGATGCCAGGAACAGGTAGATCGCCGTATCCATGATGTTCAGCCCAATGATCTTGCGGATCAGGTTGCGCTGCAACAGCAAGATGGAAAAGCCGATGCCAAACAGGATGACAGCCACGGTCTGCTCCAGGTTTTCGTACAACAGCTGCCACATATCACAGACCTCCCTTGCGGAAGAGCGCGTAGAAGATGTACATCGTGCACGCCACCACCATGCCCACGGCGATGTTCAGCGGCATGATCAGCCCGCTGGACAAAATCGCGCCCGGGGTGCCCAGGGGAATGCCGCTGGGGATGCCGTTCGCACCGCAGTAGAAGGAATAGGCCTTGGCCAGCGCGTAAAACATCAGCGAGAAAAAGCTCACCCAGGTAAATGTCTTGTTGGTAAAGAAGCGCCCCGCCTTTTCAAAGCCGAAGGCACTCAGGTACAGAATCAGCCCGGCGGAAATGATCGCCCCGCCGGAGAAACCGCCGCCGGGGGACAGGTGGCCGTTTAATATGATGTAGATGCCGTACAGCAATATGATGGGCGTCAGGATCATCGCGCTGCCCTGCAGGATGCGGTCATTGCGCGGCTCATAGTGCCGGTCGTCCGACTCCGCGGCGATCAGCTCCTGTACGGGGGAACCATCCTTGTTGCGGTCAATGCGCAGCAGGATCAGCACCGCGCTGGCCGCGATAAAGAGCACGGTGCTCTCGCCCAGGGTGTCAAAGGCGCGGTAGTCCAGGATCATCCCGGCCACGATGTTGACCGCGCCCGTTTCCTCCAGCCCTTTGGTGATGTAGCGCTCGCTGACGATGTTGGCGCCGGGCGTGGCCGGGTCACCAAAGCGGGGCATCAAAGCCACGGTTTCCAGCAGGAAAAAGATCATCAGCGCGCTCAGCGCCAGCGCCAGGACGACATAAAAGCGGGAGATTGCCTTGCGTCCCCGGGTTCTGGCCCAGGCCAGCACATTGTGCTGATCCAGCCGCTCCAACGCCAGCGTGCGCTCATGCTGGCGGCTGGCCATCTCCTCCTGCTGGGCGACCAGCCGGTCCTCGGTATACGGCGGCTGCGGCGTGGTGCGGGTTAAATGGTCGATGATCTCGTTGTCCAGCGCCAGGAAGCCTTCCCTGTACCACTTGCGAATACGGGCTTGCGGGCGCGATTCCCAGTCACTTCGGCGCTTGCTCATGCTCGCTGTCTCCTTTGATGGCGTGGATCTTCTTTAAGGTAACAAAAAGCAACACGCTGGTAATGCCCGCGCCCACCGCGGCCTCGGTGATGGCAAGATCCGGGCTCTCCAGAAACATCCAGATCACCGCCATGATCAGGCTGTATGCCATGTACACAATAAGGGAGGTCAGCAGGTTGCGTGTCATGCTGACGGCCAGCGCGCACACAACCAGCATGCCCAGCAGGGCGACACGGATAAACGTCATGGTGCTTCCTCCTGAGGGGCATCCTCCCGGGGCGGCAGATGATGCCAGTGCGGGTTGATGGTGACCTCCAGCCGGGCAATCAGGTGGCTGGAAACCGGGCTTGCCAGCCACAGAAAGGCGATGATCAGCAGCAGCTTCATCGCCACCCAGATGTCCGGCGCGCTGATGGTCAGGCCGATCAGGCAAAACAGGATGCCCAGCGTGTCGCCCATGGCGGCCGCGTGCATGCGGTTGAGCACGTAATTAAACTTGAACACGCCGATGACCGAGGTTAACAGGATGATCAGCCCGCTGACCAGAAAAAGCGTGGTCAGAATAAACCGCAGCCAGTCAAGCATGCTCCTGCCCGTCCTTTCGCGTTTTGGCCTGGCGCTCCAGGAATACGCCCATGTACACCTTGCACAGCACGACCACCGCCAGGAAACTGATCAGCGCATACAGCAGCGACACGTCCGTCAGATAGCCTTCGCCCAGCAACAGGGCGGTCACGCCCACCATGATGA
This sequence comes from Bacillota bacterium, assembly GCA_019137115.1. GTDB lineage: Bacteria > Bacillota > Clostridia > Christensenellales > Aristaeellaceae > JAGVSV01. The sequence goes on along the minus strand of JAGVSV010000288.1, from coordinate 10,147 downwards.
TGATCTGCGTGCCAATCATGTTGATGGCGACGATGCGGTCGGCAATGGTCGGCCCCTTGACCGCGCGGATGAAGCAGGCGATCACCATGACCGCCTGTACGCACAGGACAAGAATGTATAAAATGCGGTAGGCTTCATCAATTTTCATGCCGGTTCATCCTCAAGCCAGACCGCTTCCTTGACAAGCAGCCGCTCTTCAAACGCGCTGTTGATCAGCCCGTCCTCCATGCTCTCATCCAGGCAGTGCACCAGGTATTCGTCCTCATCCAGGTGAACGGTGATGGTGCCGGGGGTTAAGGTGATGCAATCGGCCAGCACGACGCGCGCCGCCTGTGTTTTCAGCTTGCTGCGGAAGGTAGCTAGCTTGGGCACGACGATGATGCTGTCGCTTAAAATCAGGCGCATCACCGCGAAATTGGCCAGCGTGATCTCCTTGATCAGCAGCCAGACATAGCGGGCATATCCCGGCAGCTGCCCAAACAGGATCACCTGCTTGCGCCAGGTCAGCCGGGGCGTTACAAAGCGCTGCACAAAGGCGGACAGCGCAATCGAAATGACCACGCCAAATAAAACCAACTCCAACGTGACATTGGAATTGAATACAATCCACAGAATAAAAATGCCCAACGCGATCACTGGAACACCTTCCTTCACAACTCCTTGCTTGTGAGCGATGTGTTTACGGCAAGATTATACCAGTACCCTGTATGAAGTCAAATATTTCGCACGCCATGCGGCAAGCTTGTGAAGGGCTGCACATGGGTTCACCATGTGACGTACGAGTGTCCGCGCAGACAAAAACGCCCCCTGAGGGGCGTTGCGATGGCTCCGGTTGGGTTCAGCGCTTCTTCACGCGTTTGGCCAGCAGCCCCGCGCCAATCAGGCCGCTGTCCGGGTACAGCGCCGGGGCGCAGATGTAGGTGTCCATGTCGTTAAGCCGCTCGTGCTCCAGGTACCCGCCCAGCAGCTGGGTGACATGCTTGCGGATCAGCGGAAACAGCACGTCGCGGTGCATGACACCGCCGCCCAGCAAAATGCGGGAGGGGGACACCGTCATCATGGCGGTCAGGCACAGTTGCGCCAGGTAGTATGCTTCCAGGTCCCACGCGCGGTGATCGTCCGGCAGGTCCTGCCCGGGCACGCCCCAGCGGGTCTGCATGCTGGGGCCGGAGGCATAACCTTCGGCGCAGTGGGCGTGATAGGGGCATACGCCGCGGGTGAGCGGTTCATCATCGCGCCGCGCCACCACGGTGTGGCCCCATTCGGGGTGGATCATGCCGTGCACCAGGTTGCCCTCGGACAGCACGCCCGCGCCGATGCCGGTGCCCACGGTGAAATACACGCAGTCCCGCAAGCCCTTGGCCGCGCCCAGCGTAGCTTCAGCGAGGGCCGCAGCGTTCACGTCGGTGTCAATGGCGATCGGCACGTTGAGCGCCTCGCGCAGGTTATCCAGCATCGGGAAGTTGCGCCACGCCAGCTTGGGGGAGTTGGTGATCGATCCAAAGGTGTCAGACTGTTTGTTGAGGTTCACCGGGCCAAAGGACGCGATGCCCAGCGCGTCGATGGACTCGTTGGCAAAAAACGCCGTCACATCCTGCATGGTCTCCGCCGGCAGCCGCGTGGGGCAGCTGGTGCTGGACAGGATCTTCATGTTCTCATCCAGCACGCCCATGACCATCTTGGTGCCGCCGGCTTCCAGCGCGCCTAATCGCATCAGAAGAGCTCCTTTTCCGTCCCGCTGGCATCTGGCTGTTCATCCAGCAGCGACTCAAAGCGTTTTTTAAAGGCCGCCGCTTCCTGCCGGAGCGCGTCGATTTCCTCCTGCAGGCGGGCCTTTTCCTGTTCCATCGCGGCAATTTCGGGGTCGGGCACGGCGTCCTCGGCCTGCTGGATGATGTCCTCGGCGCGCGCTTTGGCATCGGCCAGCGCTTCATCACAGGCGCGCTGGGTCTTTTCCAGCAACAGCTGCGCGGTCTCCAGGTCATGCGGGATGGCTGGTTCCGCCGTGGCGGTGGGCAGAGGCGCCAAGGGCGCGGGCGGTACCACTGGCGCCGGGGTCACCGGGGCGAAGCTGGGCAGGTTCTGCTGCTGCTTGAGCTGCTCGCGCAGGGATTGGATCGTGCTTTGCATGCTGATCATTTCATCGCAGATCGCATCCAGAAACTCGTCCACCTCCACCTGGTCGTAGCCGCGGACTTTGATCTTGAACTCCTTGTCCTCAATCATCGTGACGGTGATGGGCATGGCGTGTACCTCCGCTCCGGGTTGGCCTGCTGTGGCGTGTATGCCGCGCGCGCCTGCTCTTCGGGTGCCGGGGGATATCCGTAGGCAACCGGCTGCTGCGGCTGCTGATACACGGTTTCAGGTGCCTGGTACACCTGTGGCGGCGCGATGGGCGGCTGGAACGGCTGCGCCTGCTGGGGCGTGCGCAGCTGCGCGTTGGCGCCGGCGATGGCTGAATCCATATACACCATCATGCCCTGGGGCGCCATCACATAAAAGCCCACTTTCGCGCTCAGGCGGATGATCGAGCCATTCAGCGCAAAGCACGCCCCGGACAGGATGTCCACATAATGCCTCACCTCGGCTTTGTCCACCAGCTGGTCGGTGACCACCAGCGTGCAGTGTCCCTTGCGCAGCATGTTGACCGCCTGACGGCAGCTGACCATGTTGTATACGTTGACCACATACACATCCACGGGCTTGGTTTCCGGAACGGGCTGCGTGGCTGCGCCGGTTGCGCTGCTGTTCGCGCGGGGGTTCCGGCGAAAACTGCGTCTGATAGGTGGGCGGCTCGGGCCGCTGGTTGGGGTTGGCGGCCTGGGTTACATACGGGTCCTGCTGCCCGGTCGGGTGGGGGGCATACTGCGGCTCCTGCGGGGCATATTGCCCATAGCCCGGCTGCTGCGGTTGCTGCCAGGGTGCCTGCTGGTACGCCGGCTGCTGGTACCCCTGCTGCGGGTACGGCTGTTGGTACGCTTGTCCCTGCGCGGGCTGGGGCGCGTACTCCTGCGCGTCCAGATAGTCCTGGCGCGGCTCCTGCCGGCGCTGACGCCCGTGCAGGTAGCTGTTGCCCCGCCCGATGACGAATATATCCTTTACACTGTCCAGCAGATCCCTGATGGCCATGCCGTATCCTCCTTGCCCATACCCAGGGCGCTCAGGCCCCAAGGAATAACCAGTACATTATATGCATCGGGGCCATTCTTTGCAACTTGTCAGAATACCCGCACCGTCAGGCCTTCATACAGGAAGCCGCTGTCCACCGGCAGCACGTGCGCCAGGTTGCCCTCGGTGGACAGCACCGTGACTGGCACCAGGTAGTCGCCCTCGCGGAAACGCACCACCACGCCCACCATGCCGCCCTGCTCGCGCAAGGCCGCCTGGGGCACGGCATAGGTGATCGTCGTGGTGCTCAACTGCACCTGACAGTTGCGCACGTACAGCACCGGCTCCACCGAGTCCGGCACGCTCAAGCGTACCAGCAGCTCGCCGCCGGCGCGGGTCACGCTTTCCACGGTGGCCGACACAGTGGTGCTGTCAAAGCTTTCGATGATCATCTGGTAGATCTCGCCGGGCACCGGGTTCCACGCCTGGTTGTCCGACATCAGCAGCACCGCCCAGTTGAACTGCCGCACCAGGCGGAAGATGTCCGTGTGGTTGGCCAGCGGCTTGAAGGCATCCGGGCCGCTTCAAAGCCGTCGGTGTAAAAGCTGACCAGGCCGTTGTCGCTGGCGGGAAATTGCTTGGTCCAGGTTTCGATGCGCTGCAGCTGGTTGCTTTCATTGTCATACAGCCGCGTCAGCTTGGTGTCGTCCGGGTATTTCTGCCGCAGATAGGTGTAGCGCGCCGTCATTGCTTCGCGCAGCAGCGCTTCCTGGTTGATCATGTTGCCCACCGCGCCGCGCACCAGCGCCTGGGTTTCGGTGGCGCGCTCCAGCACCAGGGTTTCGGCGCGCTGCAGGCGCGTGTCCGGGGTGTCGGTGGAAGCCACCAGAATTTTCAGGTATTCCTTGATCTGCCGCCGGTAGTTTCGCAGGCTGGTCAACTCCCGGTTGCTTAGGCCTGAGGTATAGACCGTGCACACCGGGTCGCCGCGCGACACCGGCTGCCCTTCCTCGGCGGCATAGCGCACCATCGATACGCTTTCCTGCGAATAGGCGCTTTCGTTGCGCACGATGATCGCCTTGCCGGCATAGGTCGAGCCCTGGCGGCTGATGGCCACCACCGCGGTTTTTTCGCTCTGCGTGCGCAGCATCTGGGAAAGCGCCAGCCCGCCAAACACCAGCAGCAGGATGATCACCGTGATGCCGGTGTACAGGCTCATGCGGCCCGGCCGTTCGGGCGCCTGGTAGGGGATGCGCTCCGGCGGTTCCTCACCCGGCGGCGGCGCCATCCCGGCGGGCTCATAAAAGGTGCCGTTGGCGGGCCCAGTGGGGCGCAGGTCGCCCTGGTAGGGCGGCGGGGCGGGCATAACGTTTTGCGCGGGCTCCGGTTCCCGCATCGGGCGGGCAGCGGTAAAATAGCCGTCATCCTCCTCGTCGCCATACGTGGGCAGCGGGGCAGAGGGCGGCTGTACATGCGCCCGGGACGGGCGCTGATCAGGCTGTTCGGGCTGACCCCAGGGGCTCTGCGGTGGCTGGTAAGGGTCAGGCTGCTGCGGGGCAGGTCCCCATCGGTTGTCAGGGGGTTGGGACACGCATACCTCCGGATTTGTCGTGTTATCACCGCAACCTGCGGCTTCCATAGGATATGCGCAAGGCCGTCAAATGTAAAGTTGGCGCGCTACATCGATGCGATCAGCGCCTGCGCCGAACGCAGGCCGTCCACCGCGGCGCTCATGATGCCACCCGCATGTCCGGCGCCCTCCCCGGCGGGGAAGACGCCCGCGATGCTGCCCATCTTATTGTCGTCCCGTGTCACGCGCACCGGGGAGGACGAACGCGTCTCCACGCCGGTCAGCACCGCGTCGGGCAGCGCAAACCCGCGGATCTGCCGGTCAAAACGCAGGATGCCCTCCCGGATGCCTTCTGCCACAAAGTCCGGCAGCAGCGCCGCCACATCCCCCGGCACCACGCCGGGCAGGTAGCTGGGCTTGACCGCGCCCAACGCCGTTGAGGCCTGTCCTTTCAGGAAATCCGCCACCCGCTGCACAACGGCGGTAAAGCCACCGCCGCCTGCCTGGTACGCCAACTGCTCAAACCGTCGCTGGAACGCAAAGCCATCCAGCGGATCGTTGCGAAAATAGTCCTCCACCCGCACGTCCACCAGCAGCGCGCTGTTGGCATTGGGTGCGTCGCGCAAAAACCGGCTCATGCCGTTCACACACAGGTGCCCCTGCTCGCTGGATGCGCCCATCACGCGGCCGCCCGGGCACATGCAGAAGGTGTACACGCCGCGCCCGTCCCTGGTGCGCGCGCTCAAATGATACTCGGCAGGCGGCAGCTTTTCGTGCCCTGCCGAAGCGCCATACTGCGCGCGGTCGATCAACTCCTGCGGGTGCTCAATGCGCACGCCCATCGAAAACGGCTTGGGCGACATCAGAAGCCCCGCGTCCCGTAGCATGCGCTGCGTGTCGCGCGCGCTGTGCCCCAGCGCCAGCAACACCCTTTGGGCAGGCAGCACATGTTCCTGTCCATCCTGCTCGTACCGCACGCCAACCACCACCCCGTGATGGGTTTCCAGGCCGGTCAGCCTGGTATGAAACAGCACCTGCCCGCCCAATGCTTCAACTTTGCGCCGCATGGAAGCCACCACCTGCGGCAGCTTGTCGGTGCCGATGTGGGGGCGCTGCAGGTAAAGGATTTCCTCGGGCGCGCCGTGCGCAACCAGCGCGTCGAGCACCACCTGGCACAGCGGGTCCTTGATGCCGGTGGTTAGCTTGCCGTCGGAAAACGCGCCCGCCCCGCCCTCGCCGAACTGCAAATTGCTTTCCTCGTTGAGCAGCCCTTCGCGCATGTACGCGCCGATGTCGAGCATCCGCTGTTGTACCGGCGCGCCGCGCTCCAGCACAATGGGCTCCAATCCCGCGTGCGCCAGATACAGCGCGGCGGCAATCCCGCAGGGGCCAAAGCCCACCACGACCGGGCGCGCGGATGCCTGTACCTGTGGCACGCGAAAGGCGGGCTGCGGTTCCACCGCGCTGGCGCCCTTGCCCGCCCTTTGGACGATGGCGGCTTCATCGCCTGCGACTTCCACCTCCAGCGCGTACACCAACAAAATGGCGCCCTTGTCGCGCGCGTCAATGCTCTTGCGCGCGATGCGGAGCACCTGTATTTGTTTGGGGGAAATGCCCAACCTGCGCGCGGCAGAGTCCCGCAGCGCGGTTTCCGGCGCGTCCAGCGGCACGCGAACGTCGTTGATCCGGATCATGATTCTATAACAGGATCAGTTCCCGCACTCAATGCTAATTTCATTGAAAACCTTGAGCAGGTCATCCATCTTGGTGGCGTCCTTTTCCTCACCCTGCACGTCCATTACGATGTCGCCCTGGTGCATCATCAGCAGGCGCGTGCCGTGCTGCACGGCATAGCGCAGGTTGTGGGTGACCATGATGGCGGTTAACTGCATGTCCTTCACGATCCGGTCGGTCATGTCCATGATGGTGTCGGCGGCCCGCGGGTCCAGAGCCGCGGTGTGTTCATCCAGGATCAGGTATTCCACCGGCGTCATGATGCTCATGACCATCGCCAGCGCCTGCCGTTGCCCGCCGGACAGCGCGCCCGCGCGCGTCTCCAGCATGTTCTCAAGCCCCATGTCCAGGGGCCTGAGCATCTCGCGGTAGGTGTCCACCCGGGTTTTGTCGGTGCCGCGGCGCAGTCCCATGCGCTTGTCCTTGTTGTCAGCCAGCGACAGGTTTTCCAGCAGGGTCATCGACGCGCACGTGCCCACCGCCGGGTTCTGGTGAATGCGCCCGATGTGGCGCGAACGTGCGAACTCCTTTTCGCGGGTGATGTCACGACCGTCCATCAGCACATGCCCGTCCTCAATGCCGATGGAGCCGCACAGGATGTTCAGCAGCGAGGTTTTGCCCGAGCCGTTGCTGCCCACGATGGACACAAACTCGCCCTTTTTGAACTGCACGGAAAAATCGTCAAACAGGCACATCTCGCGGATGGTGCCCGGGTTGTAGGTTTTGGTGACGTGCTCAAGCGCGAGCATGCAGTTTCCCGCCTTTCTTGATCAGCCCGGCGGAGAGAACCGCCAGGAACAGCAGCGCCGTGACGAGCTTTAAGTCGCTGGGCCTCAAGCCGCAGGCGATGGCAAACGAATAGCACACCTTGTAGATGATGCTGCCCACGATCACGGCGGTCGTATTGCGCACCCTGTCCCACCGGCGGAACAGGTTGATGCCGATGATCACGCTGGCCAGCGAAAGCACCATCATCCCGGTGCCCATGGACACCTCAAACAGCCGCTGCTGCTGGCACAGAATGCCGCCGGACAGCGAGACCAGCGCGTTGGCCAGCATCAGTCCCACGATCTTCACCGTGCCCTTGTCGCGCGCCAGCGAAGTCACCACCGCTTCGTTATCACCGGTGGCGCGCAGCAGGTAGCCCGCGCGCGTTCTCAGAAACGCGTCCAGCAGGATTTTGAGCACGGCTACCACCAGCAGGGCGATCACGATCACCGCCACCGACCGGGGCAGCAGGTCGCTGACCGCGTTGTTGCGAAACAGCGTGGTGGCCGTGCGGGGCAGCGACACCATGGACATGCCGCCCGTGATGCGCAGGTTGATCGAGTACAGCGCCGTCATCATGATGATGCCGGAGAACAGATCGCGCACCTTTAACTTGACGTGGATAAGCCCGGTGCACAGCCCGGCCAGGGCGCCGGCCAGCGCTGCCACAAGCAGCGCCGGCACAGGGCCCCAGCCATTGAGAATCAGCATGGTGGAGATGGCGCCGCCCATCGGGAAGCTGCCATCCACCGTCATATCCGGGAAGTTGAGGATCGAGTAGGTGATCAGCACGCCCAGCACCATGACGGCGTAGATCAGGCCCTGTTCCAGGGTGCTGGGCATGGTGGCGATAAAGGTTCGAAGGATGTCCATGCAGTGCTCCCGCTTTACTCAGCTTCGGTGCGGATGGCGCGCGCCGTCAGATCCTCGGTCAGGGTAATGCCCAGCCGCTCACAGGCTTCAAAGTTGACGTACAGCTGGCTGTCCTCCACCATTTGGAAGGGGATGCTAGCCGCGTCCTCGCCCTTTAGCACCCGCGCTGCCAGCACGCCAGTCATGCGGCCCAGCTCAATGTAATCCAGGCCCTGCGCCGCCACGCAGCCACGCTTGACCTGCTCAATCTCGCTGCCGAACACCGGGATTTTGGCTTCATCCGCGCTTTCCAGCACGACGTCCAGGTACTGCACCACGGTGTTGTCCAGCACCATCGTCACGCAATCGGACTTGCTGATCAAGCCGGGCACCGCCAGCGGGATGTCCTGCCCGGCGGTGATGCCCTGCGCGAGGATCTCAAAACCGTGCTCCGGCGCCAGTTCCTCATATTCCTTCACTTGCTCCACGCTGTTAACCTCGCCCAGCGTGTACAGGATGCCGATGGTCTTGGCATCCGGCAGCATCTCGCGCATCACCGTCAGTTGCTTGGCCACGGGCAGGCGGTCGCTGGTGCCGGTGGTGTTGCCCATGCCCAGGCCGTCCGCGTCGGACAGAAGCGCGCTGACCGGGAACGATACCACGCTGTAGATGACCGGAATCTTGTCATCGGCCGTCTCAAAGGCCACCTTTGCCATGGGCGTGGCGATGGCCACGATCAGGTCGCTGCCGCCGTCCACCATCACCGAGGCGATACTGGCCGCGATGTCCATCTTGGCGCTGGCGTTCAGATAGTTGTAAGTAACGTTGACGCCTTCCTCAAAGCCGCTTTCCTTCATGCCTAAGATGAAGCCCTCCCTGGTATTGTCCAGCGAGCCGTGCTCCGCAAACTGCGCGATGCCTACTTTGAAAACCTTGTCCTGCTCCGCCATTGTGGCAAAGGGCAAAGAAACCATCAGTACCAGGGCGACGATTGCGATCAAACGCTTCATTTTGTTTCTCCTTCAATACGCTGTACGATTTTTGTGTGGCTTGTACTCCGTTGTGCTGCCTTCATAGGTCCGTGATTTTTTCTCATCCGACCTGCGGCCCCTTGAACCCCATTCAAGCACCCCATCCGACGCCAGACGCGCACAAGCACGGGCTTGTACACAGGGATCATCTCCTCTCGTTACTGGTGTTCGGTATTCCGCAAAAAAACGCCCCAAAGCTTTTGCTTTGAGGCGGAAATCCGCGGTGCCACTCAAATTGGCGTAATGCCCACTTGACTCCGTATGCCGACACATACGCCGCCATGATAACGGGTGCGGTTCCCGTCAGTCCCTACTGGGATACACCGTTTGGGGCTGCCCTCAGAAGCCCATTCCGCGAGATCGTTCACACCGCACTTCCAGCCCCGGCGGCTCTCTGAACTGACCGAATCCCCGCGTACTCCTCTTCCTCACAGGTGATGTGATCATCATATGCACCAGATCATCTCCTGTCAAGCGCCCATTTCGCCAATTCACGGCGATGCATCGAAAAAACATTCCGGCGCTCCTTTCAGTTTTCCGAGCAGCCGGGTCAAGGTAGGAACGGCAGAAACGCAGGACGCGTGCTGAATACATCCGGCGCACCGTGGCATGATCTGTCGAAAGTCACACGGAGGGAAAGGGAGGAGTTTGCATGAGCACGCACACCACCAACCTATGAAGTCACGTTCATCCGGGTTGCGGAGGATTGTCCGCTGCAGCAGGGAGAAGCCTCGCCGGAGAAGGAGCCAAAATCCGCTGCGCGCCAGATGTACGAGATGCTCATCGACAGCCTTTACCAATACACCTCGCATGACGCGATCTACGCCGTAACCGGAAAAGCAAAGGGAGTCAGCCGGGCGGCGTTCTTCTCCAAAGGCCAGCCCTGCCTGCGCGCCAGCGCGCTGGCCAAGCGATATGGATGGCTGGGGCATCCATTTTAACAAGGATGCCAAAGTTGCCCTGTACCCGCTCGGCTCAGAAGCGTACCAACGCCTATCCAATGACCCCAGCGTTCGGCAAGTCACGGCGATGCGAAACGGCAAAAAGCCAGACGCAGCGAAATCCGATTGCTGACCAAATGGCT
>JAGVSV010000234.1 GCA_019137115.1 Bacillota bacterium | reverse complement strand
CAATGCCCGCCTGTTCGGCCACCGCCGGATCATACATCGCCATCAGGGCGTTGGTGCCCAGGTTCATCGCGTACAGGTCCTGGTTTTCGCCCAGCCTGCCCTGCGCCAGCAGCGCCGGGAAAATGTCATTCAGATCCAGCGCGCCGGTGGCCACATAAGGCTCCAGATTGAGCAACAGGCCTCCCTCGTAGTACTGCACAATGTAGGAAATGCTCATCTGAATCAGGTCAGGCAGTGTGCCGCCCGCGCCCTGAACGGCCAGCTTGTCCCAGTAGCTGCCCCAGTCATAGAACTCCACGTCGATTTTGACGTTGGGGTGCCGCTGCATGTACAGGTCGACGATTTGCTGCGTCCGGTCATGGCGCGTCTGTGAGCCCCACCAGGCAAAGCGCAGCTGGATATCCTGCGTGGGGTCAAGCTCCGCCGCCGCGATGGGCATGAGCAGCGACAGCGCAAGTAGTGCCGCCAGGGTCAGCGCAAATAGTTTTTTCATCGGAATCCTCCTCTGTTCTCTGCCGGTCTTCATGGCGCCGGCCGCCAATCTCGTCCCGTTAGTTGTCGATGGCCGTTCGGTTGAGCAGGCGCTCGGCGTTGCGGTGGCAGATGTTGTGCAATGCCTGCTCCGGAAGGTCCAGGGCGGTCAGAAAGTGCTTGTGCTGTTTGATCATGTGGTTGGCATAGTCTGCGTTTTCGTTCATCCAGTAGTTGTCGGTGCCAAAAAGGATGCGGTCAGACCACTTGATGAACACATGGCGCAGATAGTCCTTGTCGTGGGGATAGAAGCTGTCGCCCAGCTTTAGCACGCAGCCGATGGTGGTGTCCACATACAGGTTGGGATAGCCCGCAAACAGTTTGTCCAGCCGTTCCCAGCCCAGATGCAGCTGGTGCGCGCCCACGAAGTTAACCGTGGGGTTGCGTGCCAGGCACCCCAAAAACACCTGCAAGAGCTCCTCATTGCCGTACCGGACGCCATTCTTCCAGCCCGTCTTCCAGTAGGTGTTCTTGCCGCCGCCGGTGTATGTGCAGCCGGGCAGCCGCTGGGTCACATGCCAGAGCACCGGCATCCGCTCCTGCGCCATGGCTCCAAATGCCTGTTGCCACTCCGGGCTGTACCAGAGGTCACAGGCCGCAGCGTCCTCAATCACAGGCGCGTTGTGCAGCTTGATCACACGAAAGCCCAAGGCTTTCGCCTGATGCACGAGGTCTTTGTCCGCCGACGAGTAGTGCAGCCAGGCGGACAGGTCAACCGCCGGGTTGTCCAGGGTGCCCTCCAGCAGTGGCGCCAGCTGCGCCGGCGTATAGCTCATATCCCCGTTTGCAGGCCCGGATTCCGGGTCGGCTTTGTCGCCACTGTGCATTTTGAGGATCAGCAGCGTGCGGCGCACGCCTTCCTGCCGGGCGCCCGTTTCGCACGGCGCGATCACCTGGCTGACCTTTGTGTCAGTTATATCGGCATAGTGCACGTGAAAGTCGTACAGGTACTCCACCGTGGGCTTGGCGTGCATGCACCATCCGGCCGAGAAACCATTCTCCGCCACCTGCCGCTCCAGCACATCCGCCGCGTGCGGATATTGATCCTCCGGCCCCGGACAATACTTGATCGGGTTCATGTGGCCTCCTTTCCAACGATACAGCTGGTTTGTATGGTGGGACGCGCGTTTCTTTCTGTATGTACTTTATCGATCGCTTCCCTGCTTGTCAACCGGTGAACAGCCAAATATTCGTGGAAAACACAAGGGAAACGACCAGTAGTGGCGATCTGCCGATGGCCGATGCAGTGCGGCGCTGCGGTATTACACCGTCCACTCGCATCTTCGCGGGCGGGTGGGGCATTGGGCGCAGGGCGGGTAGCCGTCAAGCCCCTCGCCCAGGGCGGCGGACACCACGGTATAGCAGTCTGCAAGCGCAAAGCAGATGGCCTGGCTCGCGCCGATGGTGGCCCGTTGCTCGTAGGGCGCCATCCGGTCGGCATAGCGCGCCGGGTCGTTGATCGGGCAGGTGCCATCGCGCCAGCCCCATGTATGGGTCTCCCGCACGACGCCATCGGCAGACCTTGCCGGATAGCGTTCGCCGCGCCCGGTCAGGCAGGGTGCGCCGGTGAGGGTCTCCACCACGTGATGAAAGGTGTTGCGGTTGTAGCCCACACCCAGCAGTAGCGCGTGTCCGCCGTCGCGGTACAGCAGCTCCAGTGGCGAACCCAGACCCAGGGCATCGACGCGCTGGTGGTTCTCGGTATAGCGTTGTGCGTCCTTTCCCCAGCAGGCAAAGGAGTGCGTGGGGTTCATGCTGCGATATACGCCTGGACGCTGCCAGAAGGCGTTGGCCACCGCGCCGCTGTTGGTCGGGGTGGCAAGGACGTCAAACAGACCGCCCTCATCATAGGGGACACCATGGTTAAAGGAGGGCATCATCAGCGTTCCCCCATCGGTGACCACGTCCATCAGCGCGTCAATGACGGTGGCAGCGCCTCCGTCCACGTGCCCGAAGCTCTTGAGCGAGCAGTGCACAATCAGCTTGCTCCCGCGCCCAATGCTCAGCGTGCGCAGCCCCTCTATGATCGCGGCCTTACCTACACGCATCTGCTTGTCTACCGCCATTGGATGTACCCGTACTTAGTAAGGAAGTCAAAGTACGCCGAATATTCCTCATATAGGGTAATGTCTCCTGAATAACGCCCATCTATCCACA
>JAGVSV010000030.1 GCA_019137115.1 Bacillota bacterium | reverse complement strand
GTGGGCATGAAAAGCCGCGGCGTGTATGAAACGCCGGGCGGCACCATTCTGTACGCCGCGCACCAGAACCTGGAGGAAATCACGCTGGACAAGGACACCCGGCACTTCAAACAGCATGTGGGCATCAAATTTGCCGAGCTAGTGTACAACGGACTGTGGTACACGCCGTTGCGCGAAGCGCTGTCCGCCTTTGTGGACGTCACGCAGCAAAACGTGACGGGCACTGCGACGCTTACCTTGTACAAGGGCAATGTGATGGGGGCGGGGGTGGAAAGCCCATACTCGCTGTATATGGAAAAGCTGGCGACCTTTGGCGACAGCAAGTCGCTGTACTCCCACATGGACAGTGAGGGTTTCATCAACCTGTATGGCTTGCCGCTCAAGGTGGCCGCGCTGATGCGGGAATCGCTCCAGGAAAAGGAAACCAAAACCCCGTGAAGCTATGGGATGGGCGGTTTGAAAAGGCCACCGAAGCCCACGCCGATGCCTTTCAGGCATCGGTGGGCTTTGACCGGCGCATGTACCGCGAGGACATCAACGGCAGCATCGCCCACGCGGTGATGCTGGGGGAACAGGGCATTCTGTCCGAAGAGGACGTGTCAGCGATCGTGGACGGCTTGCACGCCATCCTCAATGATTTTGAGGCGGGCGCCATGACGCCGTCCCCCGGCTGCGAGGACATCCACATGTGGGTGGAGCAGGAGCTAACCAACCGCATCGGGGATGCGGGCAAGCGCCTGCACACCGCGCGCAGCCGCAATGACCAGGTCGCGCTGGACATGCGCCTGTACGCCAGGCGCACCTGCCTGGAAACCGCGCAGGCGCTTTCGGCGCTGCTGGACACGCTGTTCACGTTGGCCGAAAAACACGCCGCTGACGTCATGCCCGGCTATACGCACATGCAGCGCGCCCAGCCCATCACCGTGGGCCACTGGGCGCTGGCCTATGCCGAGATGTTCCTGCGCGACGTGCAGCGCGTGATTCACGCCCTGGAGGCGGCGGACGCCATGCCGCTGGGCGCCGGCGCGCTGGCCGGCACCACCTACCCGATCAACCGCGAGCGGGTTAAGGAGCAGCTGGGTTTTGCCAAAATCTCCCGCAACAGCCTGGACGCGGTCAGCGACCGGGACTTTGTGTTGGATTACGTATACGCCGCCTGCACCTCCATGATGCATCTGTCGCGCCTATGCGAGGAGTTGGTGCTGTTCAGCACGGCGGAGTACGGCTTTATCGAAATGGACGACAGCTATGCCACCGGCTCCAGCATGATGCCGCAAAAGAAAAACCCCGACATGGCGGAGCTTGTGCGCGGCAAAACCGGCCGCGTCTACGGCAGCCTGATGGCGTTGCTGACCGTCATGAAAGGGCTGCCGCTGGCTTACAACAAGGACATGCAGGAGGACAAGGAAGCCTGGTTTGACGCGCGGGACACGTGGATCGACAGCCTGCGCATCACCCAGGGCATGCTGTCCACGATGACCTTTGATAACGGGCGCATGAGGAAAGGCGCGCTGGATGGCTTCGCCAACGCGACGGATTGCGCCGATTATCTGGTCCGCAAAGGCGTGCCGTTCCGGGATGCCCATGCCGTCACCGGCCAGCTGGTTGCCTACTGCCTGGGCCGCCAATGCGCGCTGCAGGACCTAAAGCTGGACGAGTTTCGGACCTTTTCGCCGGCATTTGATGCGGACATCTATGACGCGATCTCCCTGGACGCTTGCGTCACAGCGCGCAATGTGCCCGGCGGCACCGCACCGGACAACGTGCGCAAAGAAGCGAAAGCCGGCCGGGAACGCCTGGCGAAGCTGATGCAGGATGCCACCGCCTGACATGGCTTGCGGGCGACGCTTCCGTGTGCGCGGGCTGGGTTCACCGCCTGTGATCGCCCGCATCCACACGCCGTTTACCGAGCCCTTTGGCATTCCACGGCAAAGCGGTCTGGCGCCCGATGTGCCGGGTACCATTCAGTTTGGCCCACCATACCGAGATCCTGCCTATGTGCGTGGGCTGGAGGAGGCCAGCCACATCTGGCTGATCTGGCGCTTTGACCTGAGCAAGGGCGCGGCCCCTTCGGCTACTGTGCGGCCACCGTTGATGGGCGGCAACCAGCGCATCGGGGTGTTCGCGTCGCGCTCACCGTTCCGCCCCAGCCGTCTGGGGCTTTCATGCGTGCGGCTGGACAAAGTTGTAACTGACGGGCCATCGGGTCCCGTTCTGCATGTTTCCGGCGTGGACATGATGGATGGCACGCGCATCGTAGACATCAAGCCCTATGTGCCATATGCCGACTGCAAGGAAAGCGCGCGGTACCCATTGTCCCATGACGGCGATGTGCAGCGCGTCCAAGTGGTTTTTCCAGAACCACTGCTGATGCGAATACCGTCTGAACTCAGGGCGGGCCTTGTGCAGGTGCTGGCACTGGACCCCCGGCCGCGCTACCAGCATGATCCAATGCGTGTGTATGGATTTGGCTTTGGCGGAATGGATGTGCGCTTCCGCGTGGCGGATGGCGTGCTGACCGTGTGTGAGGTGGTTGGATGAGCGATCCCCAGGGATTCGAAGCGCTGTTTTCGCACATTGCGCTGCCCCGCTTTGCCCGTATCGTGCGCAAACCTACGCCGCCGCTGCTTCATGACCCCATCGCCCACGCGTGCCAGACGATCCGCGGTTGCCCGGCGCTGCAAGCCATCCTGCCGGGGC
>JAGVSV010000061.1 GCA_019137115.1 Bacillota bacterium | reverse complement strand
GATCGTGTTGATCTCGGTGATGTACAGTTCATCGGTGTCCGGCTCCAGCATAAAGTCCACGCGCACCACGCCCTTGCAATCCAGCGCTTTGAAAATGTCCACCGCCAGCGTCTGGACCCTGCGGGTCAGTTCCTCGCCGATGGGGGCGGGAACCACGCGCTTGAGCGATGCCATACCCTTGGAGCCACCGCCCTGCAAATACTTCGTGTAGAAATCCAGCATATCGCCGGCGGTGATCGGCATTTCGACGACGGATGCAACGGCTTCGTCATCAAAGCCGCGCACCGAGCAGTTGACCTCCAGCGGGCGGTTCAGGCCCCGTTCCACCAGCACGCGCCGGTCAAACGAGCACGCCAGGTCAAGCGCTTCTTTTAATTCCTGCTGATCCTCCGCGCGCGAAACACCAATGGAGGAACCCAGATTGGCGGGCTTAACAAATACCGGGTAGGACAGCTCGGCTTCGACCTCCCCGATCACCTCCTCCGGCGCTTTGCGCCAGCGGCTGCGCGTGACCGCGCATCCCGGCAACACCGGGAAACCAAAGCCCTTGAACATCTGCTTCATGAAGATCTTGTCCATGCCCACCGCCGAGCCAGTCACGCCGGTGGAGGTGTACGGGATATCCATGATCTCCAGCACGCCCTGCAGGGTGCCGTCCTCGCCATGCAAGCCGTGCATCACAGGGATCGCGCAGTCCAGCCGCGCCACAATCTCCACCTGGTCGCCGCGGTACAGGCCGTTGTGCTTAAACGCCAGCAGCGCGCCGGAGCGGGCGGTCAGGTCGGGCACCACGCGGGTCAGCCCGACGGTTTCGGGCTTGAACGCCGGGCGGTAGGTGTTGATGTTGGCCAGCGGATCGCCCACGAACCATTCCCCCTGCTGGGAGATGTAGACCAAAATCGCATCGTATTTGCGGCGGTCAACGCTGCGGTACAGCTGCAGCGCGCTGATCACGCTGACTTCGTGCTCACAACTGCGGCTGCCGTATAAAATGCCTATCTGCGGTATTCTGAACATGCCTCTCCTCTGGTCAGGTTTCAGTGTATTGATCCGGCAAATCGTTTTCGTACAGGATCACATCGTCCGCCTGTTTGATGGAAGCCAGGTACTCATTGGCCTCCTGAAGCGTGCCAAACACGTGGACATGGTCCATGGCAAAGCCGGATTGCTGCATGCCGTCCATGATGGGCTTGGTCCGTTTCGGGCCGATCAGCAGCACCAGGTCGGCCACCTGCGCCATGCGCTGGCCCAGGGCATACTGGAAGGCGTCCTGCTGTTTGCCCATCTCCACATAGCCGGGGGTGACCACAATGTGTCGGCCCGGGAAAGACTTGAGGATCGCCAGCGATTCCTTGCTGCTGTCCGGGTTGGTGTTGAAGCCATTGTTGATGACCACCCTGCCGTCGGCCAGCTTTTCCGGCTTGATGCGCGATTCCACCGGCTGGATGGCGGCGATGCCGCGCTGGATCTGCCCGATGTTGAGCCCCAGCTCGTGCGCCGTTGCGGCCGCCAGCAGAATGTTGCGGATGTTGTGCTCGCCGGGCAGCGCGGTCTGGCACGCGGCGCGCTCGCCATGCCGCAGGCACAGGGTGAACGAGCTGCCGTCCCCCGTCAATTCAACATCCTCGGCCCACGCGTCGCTGCCGATAGATCCCACCAACAGTTTCTGCTTGTCGGTGCGCTCGTACAGCTCGCGGCAGATACCGCCGTCATCATAGAACACCGCCAGGCCGTCGTTGGGCAGGCTGCGGATCAGATCGTACTTGGTTTCCTTCACGCGCTCGATGGTGCCGAAGGTTTCCAGGTGGACTTCCCCCACCGCGGTCAGGATGCCGATCTGCGGTTTTACAAAATCGCACAGCTCCTTAATGTCCTTGGGGTGGCGCGCGCCCATTTCGGCGATGAAGATGCGGTGCTCGGGGCGCAGGTCCTCGCGGATCGAGCGGGTGATGCCCATGGGGGTGTTGAAGCTCAGCCGTGTGGCGAGCACCGGGTATTTCTCATGCAAAATGGTGCGCAGGATGAACTTGACCGACGTTTTTCCATAGCTGCCGGTGATGCCGATGCGCACCAGCCCGGTCTGGGCGTTGAGGATGCGGATGGCATCGCGCATGAACATGCCGTTGAACGTCTTTTCAAGGGGCAGCACCAGCCACGCGGCGAGTACCAGCCACAGGGGCAACAGAGTCAGGATCAGCGCGCTACCGCCCATCAGCGGCAGAATGAAGCGCAGCCCGATGGCCAGCAGCAACAGCACAACCCCCATCGCCACCGACAGGCGGATCACCCGCCCGGTGATGTGCAGGGGTTTGCGCAGGTTGCGCCGGGCGCAGAACGCAAACCCGATCAATATGCCCGACACGATCATCAGCACACAGGCCAGAAACACCACCGTGGCAGGCGACCAGTACATGTACGCATCCGCCGCATAGGTGATCGCCAAGCAGGCAGCGGCGGTCAGCAACCCCGGCAGCCACGCCATGCGCGCTTGCCGCGAGATCGTGTTCCAGTAGCCGCCGACTTGGTAGGAGCCCAACTGAAAATAATGTATCAACCCCCTGGCCGCGAACACGCCGGCAATGGCGGGCGCTAGCCAGAGCAGCCATAAAAGGAAAGACGAAGCCTCGGTCACTGTTTCTGGTCCTCTCTGATCAGCGCGGAAACAATCCGCGCGAACTGGGGGGCTTCCTCCAGGTACGCAAAAT
>JAGVSV010000100.1 GCA_019137115.1 Bacillota bacterium | reverse complement strand
GGCTTGACCATGAGATTGCATTCGGGCGACCTGTTCTGGGATGAAACCCGGAAGGAAGCGGACTATCAGGAGCTCGCCGGGCACACGGACACCGGGGTGCTGGTGGTGGGCGGCGGCATGAGCGGCGCGATGATCGCCAACGAACTTGTGCACGCCGGGCACCAGGTGACCGTGGTGGACGCCAATGTGCCGGGCCTGGCTTCCTCGGATGGCAACACCCGCATTGTGCAATACTGTTCCGACATGTCACTGCACAAAATGATCGGAAAATGGGGCGAGCGGCACGCGGTGGATTTCTACCGTTTCTCGCTGGACGTCACCGTGACCCACCGATGGCAATCGGTGTTCGGTGAGTCCAACGACGGCTTGCCCTTCATCGGCCAGGACAAGGATGACCCGGACCTCTACTTCGCGTTTGGCTTTGGCGGCAACGGCACCTGCTACTGCGCGATGGCGTCGGTGATGATGCGCGACTTCCTCAAGGGCACGCCGCATCCGCTGTCCTATACCACCGCGTACCCGCGTGCAAAAAAAGCAAAGCGCTGACGGATATTTACAATCGGCGGTTTAATCCGCCATGCATCTACCGTATAATGCTGGTACCGGGCTTCGGCGGATGCCGTGCAACCGCCCGGCGAGCACCAAGGAGGAACCCATGCGCAAACGCTGCCTGCACCTGCTGCTGGCTGTTGTCATGATGCTGCCGCTTGTACATGTAAAGGCCGAAACCACGGACTTTATCCCTGGCTCCACCGCGGTGGGACTGGCCAACAGTTTTTGGGAAACGCCCATGGACATCACCGATGAGGCGGCGGTATGGGCCATGCTGACCGCGCCCATTACCGTGGTCAAGGGCAACCAGAAGCAACAGACCGTGCTGTACAGCCAGCCGGATGAATCGTCCGAGCCTGTCGCGGACGTCACGTTTGACTCCCAGGGCGTGCACGTGCTGGAAACGCGCCCGGATGGCTGGAGCTTGGTGGAAACGTATTCCAGCTCCTTCCATGACAGCAAAATCAGGGCATGGAACCAGTTAACGCAGGGCTATATCAAAACCAACCGCCTGCAGCAGAAGAACGTGCAACAGGAGTACGGGCTGGTGGTGGACAAATTAACCCAGCGCCTGTACATCTTCAAGGATGGCACGCTGTATGACACGCTGGCGGTGTCCACCGGCTTGGCCAATGACCGGCAACCCTACAATGAAACCCGCAGCGGCGAATTTTTGCTGGTCAGCCGCGTGGGGGATTTTGTCAGTGACAACGTGGTGGGCGCCATGGCGCTGCGCTTCAATGGCGGTGATTTCATCCATGAGGTGGTGCACATCAAGCGCGGCGACACGAGGGTGTATGAACCCTTTGAGGAAGTGCTGGGCGAGCGCGCCAGCCACGGCTGCATCCGCGTGCAGCGCAAGCGCACGCCGCTGGGCACCAACATGACCTGGATCTGGAAAAACATCCGGCAGCAGCTGGGCACCCGCATTGTGATCTGGGAGGATCTGCCCGGGCGGCAGATCGCCTTTCCCGATCCTAATACCCCACTGTACTACAACACCCAGGGCGGGCAGAACTATCACGCCGGCCCCACCTGCTATGGGGTGCGCGACAAGTTCCTGCCGATGGCGGAGTTTATCTACGGCGAGCTGGAAAATGACGCCCACAGACACCTGACGCAGTGCGGGTATTGCTACCCGCCGCTGCGCATGGCGGAGATCCAGGCGATCAACGATGGCAACCGCGGCCGCCTGCCCTGACGCTGCTTTAAACCAATGCAAAACGCCCGAAGCACAAGCCCGGGCGTTTTGCTTTTATAGGGCGGCCAATCAGAACCCGAAATACGCCTTCGCGTTCTCGTAGCAGATGCCGCGCACGATGGCCGCCAGCGCTTCCTCGTCATTGGGGTATTCCCCGTTTTCCACCCATCCGCCGATCAGGCCACACACGATCCGGCGGAAGTATTCATGCCGGGGGTAGCTGACCAGCGAGCGGGAGTCGGTCAGCATGCCCACGAAGTTGCCCAGCGCGCCCACGTTTGCCAGCGTTTTCATCTGATCCCTCATGCCATCCAGCTGGTCATTGAACCACCATGCGCTGCCGAACTGCACCTTGCCGGGCGTGTCGCCCTGGAAGGTGCCTGCGGCGGTCGCCAGGATGTAGTTGGCGGCGGGGTTCAGGCTGTACAGGATGGTCTTGGGCAGCTTGCCCTGGCTGTCCTGCGCGTCCAGCAAATGCAGCAGTTTGTCTGCCACCAGCGTGTCGGTCGTGCTGTCGCCGCCCACGTCAGCGCCAAACGCCTTAAACAGGCGTGTGTTGTTGTTGCGCGCGGCGTTCATGTGGTATTGCTGCACCCACCCGCGCTCATGGTACGCGGCGCCCAGCGCGATCAGAATCGTTGTGCGGTAATGCTCAAACTGCAAGGCGTCCAGCGCCTTGCCCGCCATGGCGTCTGTGAATGCCGCGTCCGCCAGTTTCCTGTCCGGCACCTGAAAGGGCACCGTGTCCAGCGCGTGGTCGGACACCCGCCCGCCCTGATCATGGAAATAATCCATCCGCTTGATCAACGCGTCGATCAATTCGTTGGTGTTGCCGATGGACGCGCCCGCCGCTATGGACAGCGCTTCGACATACGCCGGGAACCCTTCGTTACCAGCACGCAGCGCCTTGTCCGGCCGATAGGTCGGCAGCACGCGGAACCCCAGGCTGGCGTCCTTTGCCAATGCC
>JAGVSV010000196.1 GCA_019137115.1 Bacillota bacterium | reverse complement strand
AAGGACACCAACGTGAAGCTGGACGAGATGCGCAAAACGGTGGACGAAAACCTGCACAACACGCTCAACAAACGCCTGGGGGAAAGCTTTTCGCTGGTCAACGAGCGCCTGGAGCAAGTATACAAGGGCCTTGGGGAAATGCGCTCGCTGGCCACCGGGGTGGGCGACCTGAAAAAGGTGCTGACCAACGTCAAGTCGCGCGGCATATGGGGCGAGGTGCAGCTGGGCGCGCTGCTGTCCGAGATGCTGGCGGAGCGCCAGTACGTGATTAACGCCGCCGTCCGCCCGGACACCCAGGAGCGCGTGGAGTACGCGATCCGCCTGCCGGGCCGGGATGGCGAAGCCCCCGTGCTGCTGCCTATTGACGCCAAATTCCCGGTGGAAAGCTATGAGCGGCTGATCGCCGCACAGGACACGGGGGAGCGGGCGCCCACCGACATGGCGCGCGCCGCGTTTGCTTCTGCCCTGCGCAAGGAAGCCGCGCGCATTGCCAGCAAGTACATCGCGCCCCCGTACACCACGGATTTTGCCATTCTCTTTCTGCCCATTGAAGGGCTGTACGCCGAAGCGCTGCGCGTGCCGGGTCTGGCGGAGGATTTGCAGCGCACCCAGCGGGTGGTGCTGTCCGGGCCCACCACCTTCAGCGCGTTGATCAACAGCCTGCAGATGGGGTTCCGAACGCTTGCCATTGAGCAGCGCTCCGCCGAGGTGTGGCAGTTGCTGGGCAATGTGAAAAACGAGTTTGCGGGGTTCGCGACGCTATTGGACAAGACGCGCCAGCGCTTAAAGCAGGCCGCCGACAGCATAGACAGCGCGGCGCGCAAGACCACCGGCATCCAGCGCCGCCTGAACGCGGTGGAAAGCGCTGGGGAGATGCACCTGGAGGAACCCAAGGAGTTGCCGGATCCTGACGATCCGGAGATGATCACACAGGAGGAAATATGAGCCAGAACACAGCCAAACCGGGCAGCTTCCGTTTTGCCCACAATAACCTGAACGTGACAGACCTGGACAAATCCCTGGCGTTCTACCGGGACGCGCTGGGCCTGGTGCCCGTCAGCCGCCATGACGCGGAAAACTTCACCCTGGTGTTCCTGGGCGATGGCACCGACGGCCACAAGTTGGAGCTGACGTGGCTGAGGGATTTTGACAAAGACCAGTATGACCTGGGCGACAACGAAATGCACCTGGCGTTTGTCACAAAGGACATGGACGCCGCCCGCGCCATGCACCGCGAGATGGATTGCATCTGCTTTGAAAACGAAGCGATGGGTATCTATTTTATAGAGGACCCCGACGGCTACTGGCTGGAGATTGTGCCCGACCGCTCGTAGGGTTCATCTGGATTTGTATACGGCGCTGCCGTAGAAAGGAACGTGCCATGCTCGAAATCCGACCCAACCTGTATTCCGTGGGCGTTCAGGACCCGGGGTTGCGGGTCTTTGATATCATCATGAATACCCCGAACGGCTCCACCTACAACGCCTACCTGCTGGTCGGCAGCGAAAAAAGCGCGCTGGTTGAGACGGTCAAGGTGGGCTTCTGCGAGGCCTATTTCAAGCAGGTCGAGGCAATCAAGCCATTCAGCGAAATCGACTACCTGATCGTCAACCATACCGAGCCCGACCATGCCGGGACCATCCCGCTGCTGCTGAAAAAAAACCCGGACATCACGATCGTGGGCACCAACAGCGCGATCACCTTTGTTACCTCCATCATCAAGGGGCCGTTCAAGTCCCGCGTGGTCAAGCAAGGGGACACCCTCGACCTGGGCGACCGGGAGTTGTCGTTCCACCCAATGCCCAACCTGCACTGGCCGGACACAATGTTCACCTTTGACCCGGTCAACAAAACGCTGTTCACCTGTGATTTCTTCGGCGCGCATTACGCGTTTCCAGACCTGCTGCTCAGCCGCATGGCGGATCAGAAGGAGTATATCGCTTCCCGCAAGGAATACTTTCTGGACATCATGAGCCCCTTCTCCCGCCCGTTTGCGGCCAATGGCTTGAAGCGCGCGCAGGAGCTTGCGCCCGAGGTGATCTGCACCGGCCACGGCCCGATCATCGACACCGGCCTTCAGGAGCTCTATGCCCAGTACGCGTCCCTTACGCTGCCCGAGCAGCACGAGGGCAAGCGTGCCGCGATCGTGTATGTAAGCGCCTATGGCTACACCGCCCAGCTGGCGGAAACGATCGCCAAAGCATTGAAGGAAAAGGGCGTCGAGGTGTCGCTGCTGGACCCCAAGGACGTTTCCACCCGCGAGATCATGCAGGCGTTGCAGGGCGCGGACGGCATCCTGTTCGGTTCCCCCACCATTTTGGGCAAACAGCTGCAGCCCATTGACGAAATCGTGGACATGCTGTACCCCTTCATGATGAAGGGCAAGCTGGCGTCCGCTTTCGGCTCCTATGGGTGGAGCGGCGAAGCCGTGCCCAATCTGATGGATCGGCTGGGGCATTTGAAGGCGAAAACCATGGAAGGGTTTCGCGTGCGCTTCCGCCCTGGTGAGGAGGAACTGCAGCAGGCCTACGCGTTTGGCCAGGCGTTCGCCGACGCGCTGTAACCTTGCGCTGAAAGGAGTTTCCGATGCAGGAGAACCGTTACCCCTGCCCCAATGCAGCCACCAACGGCGTGCCCAAGGCGAATGACCCGGTATGGGATAAAGCGCCCGCCGCCCCCTTGGTGGAGAATCAGACTGGCACCACGCCGTTCCTGGCCACGGAATTGCGCTTGATACGGGACGACCAGGCAAAAATGCTCTATGTGCGCTTTTCCGGCGAGGATGATGAGGTGCACTCCACCTACCGGCTGCACGACGCGCCGGTCTACCGCGGCGACGTGATGGAGCTGTTCATTGCGGACACGAATGACCTTGCGCACTACAAGGAGCTGGAGGTTACGCCGTACGACGTTCGTTTTGACGGCGTCATCCGCTTTGCGCCGGACGGCACGCGCGACCTGAACATGGACTATGACATCGCCGGCTGGAAGACGCACACTGCGTTGGGCGGCAACCGGCTGGTTTCGGTGTGGGCGCTGCCCTACGGCGCGTTTGACGTGCCGCCGGCGACCGGCGTTTCCTGGCGCTTCAACGCCTTCCGGATTGACCATCATTCCTCCCGCGGCATGTCATTGATGGCCTGGCAGCCCACGATGCAGCCCACCTTCCACGTGCCGGACGTATTTGGGTTTCTGGATTTTGTGGATTGAGCGCCGCTGAACGGCTCCAACACAGCATGGACACCCTTGTGCTGGAACAGCGCATGCTGACAGGCCTGACGGTGGTCTATGGCAACCAAACGGCATATTCCCATGCCCGCGTCGGGTGCGCGCGCGAAGTGCGCTTAACCGGCGCGGGTTTTGTCGATGACAAGCAAGCACTGACCAGTAACACCCTTTATGACCTGGCATCGCTGACCAAGCTGTTCACGGCGGTCAGCGTGCTGCAGCTGGTGGAGCAGGGGCACCTGCGGTTGACCGACCGGATTGGGCATGTGGATGCCCGGTTTCCGGCGCTTTCGGATACCACGGTGGAAGAGGTGCTGACTTACCAAGCGGTGCTGCGTACGCCGGAACGTGTGGACGAGCAGCCTGACGCCGAGCGTGCGGAGCAACAGGTGTTTGCCATCACGCGCGCCCGGGAGACGCCGGAACGGCTGTATTCGGACATGAACGGGCTGTTGCTGGGGGTTGTGGTGGAGCAGGTGTCAGGCCTGCCCTACGATGAGCTGCTGAAACAAAGCATCCTGGCACCCGCCGGGATGAACAGCACGTTTGCCCCGGTACCTCCCGACAGGCTCACCGATTGTGTGGACTACAACCACGAACACCGTGTGATCAACGGCGAATACCAGGTGCTCAGCACACAACCGCCCGGCCAGCCGCATGATCCCAAGGCGCGGCTGCTGGCTCAGGGCGGCCGCCTGTGCGGGCACGCCGGGCTGTTCAGCACGGCAGACGACATGGCGCGCTTCGCGCAGGCACTGCTTTCCGGCAAGCTGCTGAAACGCCAATCCCTGATGCAGATGGGCGTCAACCGCACCGGGTACAACGACCAGCGCGGGTACCGGCAGTACCTGGGCTGTCTGTGCTTTGCCAAAAGCCCGGTGCAGCGCCTGAGCGAGCTGCCCTCCTGGATGGGCACGCACGCCATCGGCATGAGCGGGTACACCGGCAACCATTTTGCGCTGGACCCGGATCAGGGCGTGTTTGACGTATTTCTGGGCAACCGCTGCCACAACCGCGTGTCGCGCATACTGCCCGAACGCCAGGCAGGCGAACTGGGCCTGCCGGAGGACGGCGCGGGTGACGTGATCTGGCCCGATGGACGGCGCGTTGCTTCCAGTTATCACTATATCTACAAGAAGGATGACATGCTGCACAAGCCGGTGCGCGATTGCCTGGTTGAGAGCGGCATGATGGGGGACAAGTGACCATGGCAAACGATTATCTGGCATTGGCAAACGGGTATGCGCAGGAATTGATGGACATGCGGCGCACGCTGCACATGTACCCGGAGGCCATGCACCACGAAGTGGAAACCAACCGGCGCATCCGCGAGTTTTTGGATCAGCACGGCATTGCGCACCTGTCGCCCGCTGAAAACATCACCGTGGCGGTGCTGCCCGGGGACCACGGAGGCAAAGTGGCCGGCATACGGTGCGATACCGACGCGCTGGAGGTGGTCGAGCAGTCCGACGTGCCGTTCCGGTCTACACGGCCCGGCATGATGCACGCCTGTGGGCACGACGGGCACACCGCAATGGGCTTATTCGCCGCGCGGATGCTGCATGAGCGCCGTGCAGGGCGCGCGGGCACCGTCAAACTCATTTTCCAGCCCGCAGAGGAGGGCGGAAAAGGCGCGCTGAAAGTAATCGACACCGGGGCCGCTGACGATGTGCAGGCGTTTTTCGCGCTGCACGTCTGGCCCACGCTGCCCACAGGCCAGTTGCTGGTGTCGCCCGGCCCGGTCTGCGCAAGCACTGACCGGTTCACCGTCAAGATCACCGGCGCCGGCGGGCACGGCGCATATCCGGAGCGCAGCGCGGATGCGCTGGCCGCGGCCGCTGCCCTGGTCACCCAGCTGCAGCATGTGGTTTCCCGGTTTGTGCCCGCAATGGAGCCGTGTGTGGTGTCGGTGTGCAGTTTTCACGCGGGCAACCGCTGGAATGTGATCGCCGGCGAAGCCGGGCTGGAGGGCACCGTGCGCACCTTCTCCAATGACATCCGCGATCAGGTGCTGGCACGGATGGAGGAAGTCGCCCACCATGTAGCGCAGGCGCACCGCTGTACGGCGGAGCTGACGCTGTTTTCCATCTGCGGGCCGATCATCAACGATGAAGCCATGGCAACGCTGGCGGCGGAAAGCGCGCGGGAAGTATTCGGTCAGTCATCCGTGCATCCGCAGGCACCATCCATGATCGGCGATGACTTTGCGGAGTTCTCCGCCATCGCGCCGGGCGCCTACGCCTTTTTGGGCATCGCGTCCCCGGATGGCATGCTGGGGCAGCGCCCGCTGCACCATCAGCAGTTCTCTCTGGATGAAAACGCATTGCCGCTGGGCGCGGCGTGGTTGGCGGCGACCTCGGACCGCTTCGCGGGCAGCGGCGCATAGGGTGCCCAAATGAGAAAAACCTAACGTGCGCAATGATCAGTGGACGCGATCGATTTGCGCGCGTTTGTTTTCGCGTGTTATAATTAGGCATTACCGTCAAGGAGGCAACTAGATGCAGAAAGTACCATTCGGCAAGTTGGGGTTCGACGTTTCCCGCCTGGGATTCGGCATGATGCGCCTGCCGACCATGAAAAATGGCCAGGGCGAAAATGTTGTGAACCGCGATCTAGCCATCAATATGGTCCGGAAAGCCGTCGACAACGGCGTGAACTATGTGGATACCGCTTATGGTTATCACGGCGGCGAAAGCGAAATTGTAACCGGCCTTGCGCTCAAGGACGGCTACCGCGAGAAGGTCAAGCTGACTACCAAGCTGCCCCAATGGCTGGTCAACGAATCCAAGGATATGGACCGCCTGCTGGACGAGCAGCTAAAGAAGCTGGACGTCCCGTATCTGGATTTCTACCTGATCCATTCCCTGCGCCGCGAAGCGTTTGAAAAGATGCAGTCGCTCAACTACAAGGAGTTTTTGGATCGTGCCAAGCGCGACGGCCGCATCCGCCACGCCGGCTTTTCTTTCCACGATGACAAGGATGCCTTTATCGACATCATCGATGACTATGACTGGGATTTGGCGCAGGTGCAGATCAACTATCTGGACGACGAAGCGCAAGCCACTGCGGAGGGCATCCGCTATGCCGGCCGCAAGGGTGTGTCCGTTGTGTGCATGGAGCCGCTGCGCGGCGGCGCGCTGGTCAACCCGCCGCAGGAAATCCTGGACACCATCAACGCCAACCCGCGCGGCTATACGCCGGTGGAATGGGCGTTCCGCTATGTCGGCAACTACCCTGAGATTGTGACCATCCTAAGCGGCATGAGCAACATGGAGCAGGTGGAGGACAACCTCAGGATCTTTCAAAACGTCACCGTGGGCAACCTGTCAAAAGAGGACGAGGTGTTCGTTGCGGGGCTCAAGAAGGCATACCTGGAGCGTATCGCCATCGGCTGCACCCACTGCGACTATTGCCAGCCCTGCCCGCAGGGCGTGCTGATCCCGCGGATCTTTGACATCTACAACCGCGCGTACATGTTTGACGACAACCACCAGCTGGTGCGCGACTACAAGGGCGTCATCAACGACAACGGCGATGCCTCCCTGTGTGTGCAGTGCGGACAGTGTGAGGCTGCCTGCCCGCAGCAGTTGGAGATCATCCGCCTGCTGGAGAAGGTCCACGCCGAAGCCGTCAAGTAAGCAAAATGGTGTTTTTGCAGCCGCCGCTGGCCGCGGTTCAGGTGTATGGCCTGCTGATCGCGGCGGCGGTTGCGCTGGCGGCATGGCTTGTGACCCGGGAGGAAAAGCGCCTGGGGCTGCCCAAGGACACGGGGCTGGACCTGGTGTTGTATGCCGTGCCACTGGCCGTTGTGTTCTCCCGGCTGTACTATGTGGCCTTTACCTGGGACGAATTTGCGCAGCAACCGCTGCGCATTTTCTATGTCTGGGAGGGCGGGCTGGCCATCTACGGCGGCGTGATCGGCGGCGCGCTGGGCGTTTGGCTGCTGTCCCGGCGCAGGGGCATCCGGTTCCCGTTGCTGGCCGATGTGGTGGCGCCGGCGCTGCTGCTTGGCCAGGCGGTTGGCCGCTGGGGCAACTACTTCAATGGCGAGGCGTTTGGTTATGCCGTCACGAACCCCGCCCTTCAGTTTTTTCCCGTGGCGGTGTATGTGAACGGCACCTGGCACATGGCCACCTTCTTTTATGAGTCTCTCTGGAACCTGATGGGATTCGTATTTCTGTACACGAACCGCCAAGAATTCCAGACCGGGGGACGCACCGGGCATGTGTTCCTGTGGTACCTTGTCTGGTATGGGCTGGGCCGCATGTACATTGAGGGGCTGCGCACGGACAGTTTGATGTGGGGGACAGTGCGCGTGTCGCAGCTGCTCAGCCTTCTGCTGTGCGCGGGCGGGCTGGCCGCACTGGCGCGCAGTTTGCGCCCCTGCTGGCTTGTGTACATGCTGCTGGCAGTTTCGGTTCTGGCCGCGGTCGCTTTCCTGTTCATGGGCGGCTGGTGGACAGCCCTACTGACGGCGGCTGGGTTTGTAGCATCAGGTGTGCTTTTATATCTCCAATATCCTCGTGTGGCACGCGATGCTTGACTGTCAGCGGGTGTACCGCGGGTTGTTGCGGCTTTTGCCCGCGCCGGGTTATGCAAAAGGCTTGACCGGCGTAGAGCGGGACGTCGCCGATGTGCTGGCGCGGCATCGTGCCGCCGGCGCGTCGGTGGCGTTTTTCGATCAGGATCGCGAATACTTGCGTCTGCACGTTGGCACGGCGGGCAAAGCAGGTCCGGTAACAGCGGACACGTTCTTTCGCGTCGCATCCATCTCTAAAATGCTGACCGCCATGTGCGCGCTGCGGTTGGCGCAGGACGGTCTGATCGACCTGGGGCAGGACGTCAACGATGTGCTGCCGTATCCGGTCCGTCACCCGGAATACCCGCATGCGCCGATCACGTTTGCGATGCTCCTGTCGCACACCGCCGGTTTGGCGGATGGCGACGCCTATCACCGGGGCATCAGTCAGCGTGTGCCGGCGACCGACATCCTGTCAAATGACAGCTGGGGCGCGGAGCCGGGCGCGGAATGGTCGTACAGCAACCTCGGCGCTGGGCTGGCCGCCTGTGTGCTGGAAAGCATGCGGGGACAGTCGTTCGAGCGCATCATGCAAGCGCATCTGTTCGCTCCGCTGGGGGTCACTGCTTCTTTTTATCCGCAGCGGATCAACGGCCCCATGGCCGACGCTTTCCGCGTGATGCCGCCGCTCGGCAAGCCCGGCTTTGATGCCCATGAGCGGCGCGCAAGGCCGCTCATGGATGCAGACACGCCGAATCCATTGCTGCACTATTCGTTGGCGCAGGGCAACTGCGTAACGGACATGGACGGCATGATCACCATCGTGCGGGCGCTGACGCAGCCGGGGTATCTCAACGCAAACTCCTTGGAGCGCATGCGCATGCCGGCGGCGCCCTTTGGGCAGCGCTCGCCATATATGCGGCAGGGAATGGGCTTGTTCCTGATTGATGAGCCGGGCGTGTCGCCCCACACGATCTACGGGCATCAGGGCAATGCCTATGGCGCAATGCACGGGGCGTTTTTTGATCTCAACAGCGGTCGCGGCATGGTGCTGTTGACGTCTGGCGCTTCGGAGGCAAAGACGCATTTCCTGTCTGACCTCAACCGAGATCTGATGCGCCTGTGTTTTGCGGTGGAGCAGCCATGACGGACAAGGTGGTTGCGGTGGATACGGTATATGGCGTGATGAGGATTACGCTGTTGAGCGGGCAGGCAATGACGGTGCCCAAGGCCGTGTTCCGCCTGCATCCGCTGAAAGTGGGGGAATCCGTCCGCGAAGAAACATACTGGCAGGCTGCGGCAAAGGCTGAGTACGAGCAGGGCATGCAGAAGGCGGTGCGCGCCTTAACCGCCCGCGAGCGCACCCAGAAGGAGCTGGAGCGCTCCCTGCAACGGTCAGGCTATCGCGAAGATACCATCGCGCGCATTGTAGGCTACCTGGTGGAGCGGCGGTATGTGGATGACGAGCGCTACGCGAACCAGCTGGCGCAGAACCGGCAGCGCAAGCACAGCGCGCGGCGCATCACGCAAACCATGCAGCAAAAAGGCATTGAGCGGAGCACCATAGACAGCGCGCTGGCGCACGTGGAGGAAAGCGCGCAACAGGAGCTGCTGGATGATCTGGCGCGCAAGTATGTGCGGAGGCATCCGGATATTTCCACCCCGCAGGAGCGCAACAAAGCCATCGCCAGCCTTGTGCGGCGCGGCTTTGATTTCTCCAGCGCGCGGGAGGCACTGCGAAAAGCGCAGGAAGATATCTAACCCTGTTATCGGTAACTTACTCGCCCTTGGGCAGGTTGCGCTGCGGCGCGACCGCGGCGGTCAGCAAACGCACTTCCATAGCGCCCGCTGCCATCAGCGTTTTCGCACAGGCGCGCACCGTGCTGCCCGTCGTGCGCACATCGTCCACCAGCATCAGACGCATACCAGTTACGGGAGCGACCGCATCAAACGCGTCGCGCACATTGTCCTCGCGCGCTTCCGGGGGCAGAGAGGACTGGCGCCGGGTCTTGCGAATCCGTGTGAGCGCGTGCAGCACCGGGACGCCCGTGCCCAGCGACACCAAATCGCACAACAGCGCCGCCTGGTTAAAGCCGCGCTCCCGGAGCCGCTCGTGGTGCAGGGGCACCGGCACCAGCGCGTCGGGCCGCGCTGTGCCCAGACAATCCGTCATGGCGGCCGCCAACGGGTTCGCCGCGATCTCCACCGGCCCGAATTTGCACAACACGATCAGCCGTTGCACGGCTCCGCCATAATAAAACGGGGCGTGTGCGGACACCAGCCCGTTCATCCCCCCGGACACGCAATAATGGCACGGCTCTCCCGTCCGCATGGGGGACAGGCAGAGCGGGCACGCGTAGGTGGGAATGGCGTGTCCCGCCAGCGAATGAGCGCAAGACCCACACAGCGCATCGCCCGAGTGAATGTCGCGCGGCTCCCCGCATACCAGACAGCGGCAGTCGGGGAACAGCACACGGGCAGCCGAACGGAAAATCTGCATCAACGCGGCCGCTCCAGGTCGATCAACCGGTGCGCCAGCAGGCTGTACCGGCGGTTGATCACATTGTTGTTGACCATGTCCATGATGGCGCGTTCATACCCCACCAGCACCACCAGCTTGCGCGCCCGGGTGACAGCGGTGTACAGCAGGTTGCGGGTCAGCAGCATGGGCGGCCCGCCCACCATGGGCATGACCACGGCTTCAAACTCGCTGCCCTGGCTTTTGTGCACGGACAGGCAGTAAGCCAGCTCCAGCTCCTCAAACTGCTGGTTGGCATAGGTCACGTTGCGCTCATCGTCATACCGCACCGTCAGCAGCCTGTCCTCGGTGTCCACTTTCACCACGCGCCCCACATCGCCGTTGAACACCCCTTCGCCTTCCTCCCCGTTGTCGGTGCTCCAGGTCAGGTGATAGTCGTTCTTGATGTGGATGACCTTGTCATGCAGCCGGAATACCATGTCGCCGTAGGTCAATTCCGGCTTTGAGGGGTCTTTGGAGTTGAGCTCGCTTTGCAGCAGGGCATTCAGGTCCGCTACCCCGCAGGTGCCCTTGCGCGTGGGAGAAAGCACCTGCACATCGCCGCTTCCGCCGCCGCCCAAAAAACCGGGCAGGCGGTCGCGGCACAACGTGACGATGCTGGCCGCAGCATCCTGCGGCGAATCGGCGCTGATAAAGAAAAAATCCCCGTCCTTTTTGTTGAGCAGCGGCGGCTTGCCGTTGTTGATGCGGTGCGCGTTGACCACGATCATGCTTTGCTCCTCCTGCCGGAAGATTTCCGTCAGGCGCACATGGGGCACCGCGCCGCTTTGCAGCAAATCGCCCAGCACATTGCCCGGCCCCACCGGGGGCAGCTGGTCAGCGTCGCCCACCAGAATGATGCGCGTGCCGGGCTGGATCGCGCGCAGCAGGCTGCGCATCAGAAAGATATCCACCATGGACATTTCGTCAACCACGATCATCGAGCAATCCAGCGGGTTGTCCCCGTTGCGCTGAAACTGCTCCATGTCGCCGCCAAACTCCAACAGCCGGTGCAGCGTTTTAGCGTCCCTGCCGGTGGCCTCGCTCATGCGTTTGGCAGCGCGGCCGGTGGGCGCGGCCAGCAGCGTCTCCTCACCACCTGCGATGTGTAAAATACAGTTGATCAATGTGGTTTTGCCCGTGCCTGGGCCGCCGGTGATCACCAGCACGCCGGACTGGGCTGCCTGCACAATGGCTGCGCGCTGTGTGGGGCTGAACGCGATGTGATGTTCGCGCTCAAAGGCCGCAATCTGGGTCGGCACG
>JAGVSV010000293.1 GCA_019137115.1 Bacillota bacterium | reverse complement strand
TTTATCGGCGATGGCGTGACCGACGTGCCCGCCATGCAGGTGCTGCGCCGCCAGGGCGGACGCACCGCCGCAGTATATACCACGCCGGACACCGTGCAGGAATTGCTGGATGGCGGGCGGGTGGACATCGTTGCCCAGGCGGATTACCGTGCGGGCAGCGAGCTGGATGCGTTCGCCACACAGGCGCTTTCGCGCATTGCAGGCGTATGAAACCCAACTACGCACTGGAGATGGACAAGGTGCTGGCGGACATCCGGGCGCAGGGGCGGATGCCGCGGCTGCTGCTGCATGTGTGCTGCGCGCCGTGCAGCAGCGCGGTGCTGAGCGAACTGGCCCAGGATTTTCACGTGACGGTCTATTTTGACAACCCCAACATGGACACACAGGCGGAATACGAGAAACGCGCTGCCGAAGGCCGGCGGCTGGTTACGGAACTGGCACTGCCCGTCCCGGTGGTGGTGGCCGACTGGGACGCGCCGGCGTGGCGGGAAGCCGTGGCAGGCACCGAGGATGCGCCCGAGGGCGGGGCGCGGTGCGCACGCTGCTTTGCTCTGCGGCTGTCCCGCAGCGCGGCCTATGCCCGCACTCACGCGTTTGACTGGTTCACCACTACGCTGACCGTCAGCCCGCGCAAGGACGCGGCGCTGCTAAATGATCTGGGGCAGGAAGCGGCGGCCGCGCATGGCGTGCCGTTTTTGCCCAGCGACTTTAAAAAGCGGGACGGATACCTGAACAGCATCCGCCGCTCCCAGGAGCATCACCTGTACCGGCAGGATTATTGCGGGTGTGTTTATTCCAGGCGCGCGAGGGACGCCCGGCAAAAGACCTGAAACGCTACCACTTGTTGGTCACTTTTTCTGCAAACCCTGTCAGGTTGGTCACCGCGATGTCCATGGCCGGCGTGGGTTTTACCGCGCCGCTGAAGCGTCCGAACACCTGATGCTGGTCGGAGCCCAGCAACCAGAAGTCGGTGTTGGAGGCCCGGTCCAGGATGGGCGTGAACAGCAGGTCCAGCCGGCCCTGGTTGTCCTGTATACGCCAGGGAGACAGATACTCCTCGCGCCCGTCCTTCATTGGGATATCAAAGACCACATCCTCCAGCTTGTAGCCCACGCCATCGACGAACACCATGTTCTCGGTAGCATTGCTTGTATCGCCAAAGCCATACCCCAGGTTGAGGGCAAAGCGGTGTCCGTCCACGATGCCGGACGCGCTGCTCCAGTACCAGGTGTTTTTATACGTCCACACCCCGCGCCCCCAGTCCAGCGTGCCAAAGGAGGACGCCGGGGAGAACAGGTGCTCCTGCCCGGCCAGTACCACCTTGCCCTCCGCGGGCATCAGCGGGATCTTCTGGTTGTAGTAGAACGCGCGGGGCTTGTTCTTAAACGGTGTCACCATCACGATGCTGTCGTCCGGCGGCTGGGTTAACACAATATCAAACAGCAGCGGCTGGTCGGGCCCCGAAAAGTCGTACATATGGCCAAACAAATGGCGCTGGCCGTTCTCCACCTTGAAGTCCATCCGGTACTGCTTGCCCTGGGCGGCCACGCGACCCCCTTCGCTGCTGGGCGGCAAATCGCGCTTGCCCATTGGGAACGCGGTCATCCGCGTCTGGGTGGCCTGTGTTTGCGCGTCAAGGTCGATGAAGCTGATCGAATCCAGCCCCATGTAGCCGTTGTCGGCCACCGTCAGGGCCAGGCAGAAGGAATCGTTGGCGATCAGGTAGTAGTCCCATTCCTTGATGCGCCATTTGGGCGCTTTGATGCGGCTGCGGTCATACGCCTTGATCAATCTGGTGGCATACCCGGTTTCGACCAAATGGCCGTTTGCCGCGTGCAACGGCCCGCGCTGCGTCAATCGTACCTGCATGTATCTCACCTCAGTTCTGGCTGCAGGCCCATTGTACCGTTTGACAAAACGTCGTGCAAATGACGAACATTTTATACGTTTTTTGTTGCAATCTTCGTGTTGTCCTGCTATGATGCACGCGCATTGGCGCGATCCACAGGGCGCGCGCGGTGCTGTTTTGGCGGGGCACACGCGGGCCGTGCGCACTCGGGATGGGAGGAACACACGATGGACATCGGCACAATCGGCGCGATGGCGTTCGCGATCCTGGCAGTAGCCATCAACGGGATTCCGCAGCTGCTGTATGCGAAGGAACGCGGCTTCAAACTGCGCTCGGTGGCATATGCCTATTTCCTGGCGGCGGGCCTGAACCTGATGCTGGGCTCGGTGACCCCCATCTCGGCGCAAGCCGAGACCATCACGGTGGCGGGCAACACCAAGGAAAAGAACGCGCGCATTACGGGCCTGATACTGGCGGCCATCGGCATGACGATCCTGGGCCTGTTCGGACTGGTCAGCCGCATCGCGGACTGGGCCGGCGCGGGCGTGGTGGCCGGCATGATGGCCGGCGTCGGGCTGATGCTATGCGAGGTGTCCTATTCCTTCACCAAATCCAACTGGCTGATCAGTTTGGTGTCCATCGTTAGCGCGGTGGTCTCCTGGATTTTGCTCAAGAGCGATCCCAACGCCGTGGTCTACACCATCGGCATTTCGGTGGCGGTGTCGACCCCGGTGCACATCCTGCGCATGAACATGGCGACCAGCACGGCGCCCGCCCCGGTGGAAAGCGAACCGGAGGCGTCGCTGACCGGCGAGTGGCTCAGCGGGTGGCGCAACACGGTGTTCAACAAGGCCGCCATCCTGTCCGCGCTGGGGCTGATCTGCATGGGCATC
>JAGVSV010000206.1 GCA_019137115.1 Bacillota bacterium | reverse complement strand
GACATTGACCGGCCCGATGCTGATGTACCGTTGTTCCCTCGATCTGCCTACCTTGGAGCGTGTTCTCTTTGGTCGAGTGTTGGAGCAGAAGCTTTCGTGAACATGCCCTGGCTGGTCCCATGGTATGTTTATGTCAGATGTGATGTTACATATAATGGGCTTGATAAAATACGCGCCCGCAGTTTGTGCGGGCAGGAGTTGGTGTTCCGGCATCCGCAGTGCAGATATCCTGCCAGGGCGAGCCAGATGGGAGATCGACCCTGCACACAGAACGAAGAATGAGCGCTTGGCATCCGCTCCTACGTCCAGTCCGAACGGGATGCTTTCCCCGGTTCCTTCCCCCGCTATCTGTCGGCCCGCCACGGGATGGCGTCGTACCCTTCCTTCATGCCCGGGAGAATCAGGCCGCCGTCCACGCGCAGGGTGATGCCCGTGATGTAGGACGCATCGGGGCTGGCAAGGAACGCGACCGCGGCGCCGATGTCCTCGGGGCTGCCCATGCGCCGGAGGGGGATGGATTCCCGCACGAAGGGGCGGGTGTGCGCGCGCTCGGTTTTTTCGTTGCGCACCAGCGTCGCCCCCGGCGCTACGCAGTTGACCCGGATGCCGTAGTCCGACAGCTCCATCGCCACCGATTCGCACGCGCGCTTCACCGCCGCCTTTAGCCCGCCGTACAGAAAATCATCCGGGTAGGACTGTTCCGCGCGGGAGGACGTGATGAAGATGATCGAGCCCTTGACGCCGTCTTCCACCATCGCGCGGGCGGAAGCCCCGGCGACCAGCATATAGGCAAGGAAGTTGCTGCGGTACAGGTCGACCGCGTCTTTCGACGTAAACGCCATGATGCTGTCGCGCCGGTCCTTCCCGGCGTTGCAGACCACCAGGTCGATGCCGCCCATGGCGGCACGGGCCTCGTCCACCACGCGCTGCGGCACGCCCTCCACCTCCAGGCTGGCCTGCGAATAATGGCTCACGCCGCCCACGTCCTGTATCATCTGCCGGGTTTTCTGCGCGCCCTCCAGATTGGTGTTGTAGGTGTAGAAAACCTCATACCCATCCTGCGCCAGGCGCAGGGCGATCCCTTGCCCGATGTTGCTGCTGGCGCCAGTGACCAAAGCGGTCTTACGCATGCTGTCCCCCTGTCCCAACACCCGCATCACGGGTACACGACCGAGCCGTCCGGCAGGCGCGTCTGCGTCCACCTGGGCACCTCCATGGTTGCCGGGTACTTTTTGGCCTTCTCCTCGTCCATATCAATGCCGAATCCAGGCAGGTCGTTGGCGTACACATAGCTGCCCTTTTGCTGCGGAACGCCGCTAAACACCTCGTTGATCTGCTCGTGCGTGTCCGTTCCGCACCACTCCAGGATGCCGGTGTTGGGGGTGTTGAGCGACAGGTGCACGTTGCAGGCGTGGCCGATGGGCGACACATCGCCCGGCCCGTGCCAGGCCGTCTTCACGCCGAACGCCTCGCAGAACGCAGCCAGCTTTCTGGCCGGCGTCAGGCCGCCGATCTGGCTGATGTGGCAGCGGATAAAGTCGATCATGCGCTCGCTGATCAGGCGCTTGTACTCCATGGGGTTGTTGAACAGTTCGCCCATGGCGATCGGCGTGGTCGTCGCCTGGCGGATGCGGGCAAACCAGTCCACCTGCTCCGGCGGCAGCACGTCCTCCAGAAAGAACAGCTTGAACGGCTCCAGCGCCTTGGCAAGGCCGACCGACTCGATGGGGGAGAGCCGCTCGTGCGTGTCGTGCAGCAGTTCCACATCCCAGCCCAGGCGGGCGCGCAGCTCCTCAAACATGTGGATGGTCTGCCGCATGTAGGCGCGGGCGTCGCAGTGCGCGCCGTCGGGCGGGCCGTCCGGCACGTCCAGATACGAGGCCGATCCGCCATAGCCGTTCAGCTGGCAGCGGATGTAGCGGTAGCCTTTGTCCATATAGGCGCGGACGTTGTCCTCCAGCTCATCGATGGTGTGTCCGTTGGCATGGCGGTATACCGGCACCGCCTTGCGGGCCTTGCCGCCCAGCAGACGCCAGACCGGCATGCCCGCCTCTTTGCCCAGGATGTCCCACAGGGCCATGTCCACGCCGGACACCGCGTTGTTGAGCACCGGCCCGTTGCGCCAGTACGGGTTGTGCATGCTCAAGCCCCAGGTGTCCTCAATGGCGGTGGCGTCGCGGCCGACAAGCAGCTCCTTCAGGTACGCCACCGCCTGCACCACGGCCAGATGGCGCTGCGTATAGGTTGCACACCCCAGGCCATAAAGCCCCGTCTGGTTGGTGTCCACCCGCACCACGACCAGGTTGCACCCGGCCTGCGGCGCGGTGCTGATCGCGCGGATATCCGTGATTCTGGTGCCCATTGAGTACCTCCCTGTGCTTGATTGGTAGGAATATGGATGACCAGGCTGTCGTTGCGTCCAGTGTAGCAAGTTGGGGGGCGCGGCGCAATCAGCAAGCGTTCCGGACGTTTATTTCGACGGGCTGCGCAAAGCGGAACGCGAACTGGAAACGAGTTTTGGGTGTATTCGATTTTGGCGCAGGTACTATCGCAACAGGCACAGCGAGAAGACCTGTCATCTGCTGGATGTTCATCTGGGTATCACAGCCGGTCAGCGAGTGAGCAATGACGCTCGCCACAGGGCAGTTGTGGAAGGGGTTGAGCAACCTTATGCGGCAAGCGGAAGATCGGCCTGCCCCAATGGGATCAGCAAAGCCAGTGTGGCAAACTATCTATCGGATATGCA
>JAGVSV010000026.1 GCA_019137115.1 Bacillota bacterium | reverse complement strand
CGTGATCGCGCCGTTTTCGTCAAACGTGACGGCCACTGCCACCATGCTGTGATAGCCCTCGTATGCCGCTGTGATCGCGTTGGCGGGCACTTCCACTTCCTCGGCTTTGGGCGCCTGGGTGGGCTCGGCGGTAGATTGTGGTTCGCCGCCTTCTGCGATGGTCTTGTCAGCGTACGCCTGGTTGATCGCATCCAGCACCGCGTTGGTGGTCACCGTCGCGCCCGACAGCGCGTCAATGTCGCCAATGGCAACCGGCACGGACTTTCCGATAAACTGCTGGGTGAACTCCTTGTCCGCAGCCAGCGCCCCCAAGCCGTCAGTCTCAGCAAACTGCGCATCGCCAACGACCAGGCTGGTGATGGTGCCGTCATCCTTGACGGTGACAAACACGGTCACCGGCGACTTGTAGCCATCCACGCTGGCGGTATAGGTCGTCCCCTCGGGCTTGGGCGCTTCCAGGACGATGATGTTCTTTTCCTCATAGGCGCGGTTGATTGCGGCGATCACGGCGGTGGTGGTCACCGTAGCGCCGGACAACGCCTCAATGTCGCCGATTGCCACCGGCATGGATTTGCCGACAAATTGCTCGGTGAACGGCTTTTCGCGCGCCGGCGAACCCAATCCCTCGGTTTCGGCGAAACTGTCATCCCCCACAATCAGCTGGGAAATGGTGTCGTCGTCCTTGACGGTGACAAACACCGTGACCGGGCCCTTGTAGCCCTGCTCGGTGGCGGTATAGGTCGTGCCTTCGGCAACGGCGCCTGTGCCGGTGTCCGGGTTCAGGTAGCCGTCAATCTCGGAGGCGATGCGGTTGATGCCCGCGGTGACCGCGCGGCTGGTGATGGTGGCGGCGGCAATCGCGTCCACCGTGTTGTCGCCCTTTTCTTCACCGGCTTTGACCACCTTGAGGGGGGCTTGCTTGCCGGAGAAAGCCGCCATAAACGAAGCGTCTTTTGCCTTGCCGCCCAGGCCGGGGGTTTCGGCAAAGCCCGCGCCGCCGATGTTCACGCCAGAAATGGTGCCGTCAGCCAGCACGCCGGCGATGATCTCAATCGGGCCGCCATAGCCGTTGACGATGGTTTTCCCAACGTGGCCGACCACCTCGCCCTGGCTGGTGCCGGCGAACATGCTGACGATGGGCCCTTCCTCGCCACCGGGCAGGCTGGCCAGCGGCACTTCCTCAAAGGCTTCGGCCCCGGTCAGCACCGCCGAGCGCGCCTCTACATCCGCCTGGACCGCCTGCTGATCGATGACGTCCTTGGTCACCTCGTTGGTCATGGCGAGGCTTAACCCTGCCACAATCGTGATGATGCCCAGCACCAACCAGGCGGACAAACGCTTCTTCATACAAGACCCTCCAAGCGGTTCGAAATTGGATTGTTCTCTTCCGGCACGAACAGGCTGCGCATCCGGGGGCTGACGGGACGGCCCAGCATCTGCTCCACCAGCGGGATGTCACCGTTCGCCAGCGCGTTTCGGATGGCGGTGCTGGAGATGGCCGCGCCCTGTGGGGTGCGCACCGCGTCCACCACGGTTACACCCATGCCCATTTCCCGGCACAGGGCAACCAGTTTATCCGCGTCGGTATCGCCGTGGAAACCAAAGCGGTGGTCATATCCCGCCACGATGTGCGTGGCGTTCAGACGTTCCTTGAGCATGAAAAGGAACGCTTGCCCGGACAGGCGCATCAAGGCTTCGTCAAACTTGCTGACTGCCAAGAGCTGGACGCCCATTTCCTTGAGCAGCGCGGCCTTCTCCTCATACGGGGTTAATTCCGCGACTTCCCTGTCCGGGGTCAGCACGCGGGATGGCATCGCGTCGTAGGTGTGCACACAAAAAACCAGGCTCTCCTGTTGGGATACGGCTTTGGCCGCATGGAGAATCGCCTGGTGACCCAGGTGCACACCGTCAAAAAACCCCAGGCAAACCACGGATGGCTTGTGGTCGGGGCGTGCGGAATCCAGCCATTCGATCAGCAACCGATGCACCTTCGCTTCCTGCGGTTTTCCTGGTCAATCAAGTCCGCCGAATGGTACCATCGTGGGCGAACGAAGTCAATATGTTCACCTGTCATTCACCCCGGTTTTTGGGTACATTCACCTTTAATGTAGACAAGTTTGCTTCCGCATTGAACCCCGCGCGCCTGCTGTGGTATGATAGCCAACAGCAAGGAGGGTGCATGCACGAGCTGATCGCCAGAGCGGACCACATCATATTTGACATCGGCAACGTGCTGCTGTCCTTTCAGCCACAGTGGATCCTGGACCGGATGGTACCCAGGGACCTGCATGCCCTGTTTCTGCGCAGCGTGTTTGGCTCTCCCCTGTGGCTGTGTCTGGACCTGGGCACGCTGGATTACCACGACGCTGCGCGCATGATGTGCGGACAGGAGTCTGCCCTTGCGCCGCATCATGACCTGGTGCTGGAACTGCTGCACGGCTTTCCGGCTGTGATGAAGCCGCTGCCGCCGGTCCAACTGATGCAGCCCCTGCGTGCGATGGGCAAAAGGATTTACCTGTTGTCCAACTTCCACCGCCAATCGTATGAAACGGTGCTGCAACACCACCGTTTTCTGGGTGAGGTGGACGGCGCGGTCATCTCCTGCTACGAGCAGTGCATCAAGCCCGGCGCGCGCATCTACAACCGCCTGCTCACGCGCTTCGGCATCGACCGGGCAAAAGCCGTGTTTCTGGATGACATGCACGACAATGTGCGCACCGCGCGCAGGCTGGGCATCCCGGCCATTCACTACGA
>JAGVSV010000175.1 GCA_019137115.1 Bacillota bacterium | reverse complement strand
GGCTTTCCCGCGCCACAATGCAGGCACCAGCCGCACGATGTCAGGGGGTTTCATCCAGCGTTTCGTCCTTTTCCCACCGGGTGCGGTTGCGCTGGCATTTGTTCCGGTACACTTCGCTGAAGGTATCCGCCTGAATGCCGTAGCACAGCAGCACGTCGCCCACATACATCAGCGCGTCGGCCAGCTCCTCGGCGAAATGCTCGCGGGTGTCAGCGTCCTGCATGATCGCTTCGTCGCCTTCTTTTTTGATCACGTCGGCGGCTTCGCACATCTCCCCGATCGCCCACAGCAGGCTGCTGCGCCCCTTGTCCGGCGACAGCCCGCCCCATCTTGCGTGGTTGAGTTCCTGCAATCTTTTTTGCCGCTCCAGGATTTCCCCGATGGTCAGGTCCATGCGCTCACCCATGTTGTCGGAATCCGTCCACGATGGCCGCAAACTTGTCCAGAAACGCGCCCTCGCCAAACGTATTGATCTTGAAGAACACCGCCTGGCTGCCGCCGGAAGTGATGCCCGAAATAAACAGGTCGCTGCCGTGCCCCACCAGGGTCACCGACAGGCTTAAGCGGTTGCCGCCCAGCCAGCTGTAGCGCTCGAACACTCGCACCGCCACGTTGACATCGCCGGTGTTGTAGTCGGCGCTGTCCTCCAGCGTCGCGCTCACGCTGCCGCCCAAAATGCCCTGCTCCACCACGTTGAGCAGCCCCCGGAAGTCCCCCGTCAGGTTGCGCACATATTTGGCCATAGGCCCTCCTTATATCGCCAGATCCTTGGTCAGGTACCGTATATACCCCAGCAGCAGGAACACCAGCGCGGTTACCCCGCCCACGGTCACAAAGTGCCAGGGGATCGCGCCGCCCATGCCCACAATCTTGCCGGCGTCGGCATAGTAGTGGGGCGTCACGTACCGCAGGAATTGCATGTCCGGGCTTAAGTTCAGCAGCACGTTGAGGAAATAGAACATCAGCGGGATGCCGATGCCCAGCCCCGGGTTTTCGCGCCGCAAAAACGCCGACACGCCAAACAGCATGAACCCGATCTGCTGCATCATCAGGAGCATTGCCAGGTGCAGGTTGAGCAGCTCCTCCACCACCACCGGGCGCGCCACCAGCGCGAACGCCACAAACCCGAAGCCCAGGAAGATCAGGTTCATCATCATCAGCAGCAGCGTCAGCGCCATCAGCTTCTGCGTGACCACCCAGAAACGGCCCACCGGGTGGGACATCAGGTACTCGCTGGTGTGCCGCCCCTCCTCCTTGGCCAGCATCGAAATGCCCGTGATGCCGGCATACAGCGCGCCGCCCAGGCTCATGATGTTGCCGGCCTCTATGCCGTAAAAGCCCATGGGCGTCGCGTATTCCAGCTTGTCAATGCCCAGCGCCATCGTCAGCAGGTTCAGCCCGGACATCATCTGGGTGACCAGCTCGGCGCGCCGCTCCACGCGGGGGAACAGCGTCATGATGATGACCATCAGCGCCGAGATCGACAGCCCCCACAGCACCACCCCGCGCAGCCCGCTGCGCACCTCGCGGCGGAAAATGGTCATGTGCGCTCACCGGCTTTCTCGTAAAAGTGGAAAAAGATTTCCTCCAGCTCGGGCTCCGTCACCGTGATGTCGGTAAACGGCACATCCTGCAAACGGCTCATCAGCCCCTTGATGTCCCCGGTAAACAGGAACCCAGCCTCCCCACGGTGGTGGTGCATGTCCAGCACGCCGGGTGGCAGTTGCGGCAATTCATCCACCCCGCGCAGCGTCACGCGCCGCGCGTTGGTGCGCGCCAGGCTTTCCACGGCGTCCGACACCACGATGCGCCCTTCCCGGATGATCGCGGCATGGCGGCAGTGCTGCTGCACCTCGCTTAACACATGCGAGGACAGGAAGATCGTCGCGCCCTGCTCGTTGCGCTGGGTCACCAGGTCCCAGAACGCCTTTTGTACCACGGGGTCCAGCCCGCTGGTGGGTTCATCCAGGATCAGCAGCGTGGGGTTGTGCTGCAAGGCGGCCACGATGCTCACCTTCTTGCGGTTGCCAAAGGACAGCGCGCTCACCTGCCGGTTCATGTCCAGGTCAAACCAGTCGCATAGGCGCTCGGCTTCCCGCTCGCAGTCCATGCGCCGCAGGTCGGCCGACAGGCGCAGCACGTCCTTGACCCGCATGCGCGGATAATACGAAGCCTCCGACGGCATGTACCCGATGCGCCGGAGGATTTCCTTTTTGTGCCGGACGATGTCCAACCCGAACACCTGCGCCGAGCCGCCGGACGGCCGGATCAGCCCCAGCAGCGTGCGGATCAGCGTGGATTTGCCCGCGCCGTTGGGCCCGATAAACCCGAACACATCGCCCTTTTCCACGGCCAGGTCGACGTTATCTATGCCGCGCGCGCGCCCGTACCGCTTCGTCAGGGCGTTCGCGACGATGACCGCATCCATACCATCCCTCCAGCTTGCCTCAAATAACGGGCCCATTTTATCACAAAGGCCGCGCAAACGGTATAAACACAGGGGAAAAGCGGTTTGGCTATTCCGCCGCCGGCTCTTTCCACGCGCCTGACCACAGCTTGCGCTTCCAGGCGCGGCCGGTGTCGGTGTCGGCCAGGCCGCCCTGCGCGGTTTCCCGCAGCGCCAGGGGGATCGATTGCCCCACGCGGTACAGCGCGTTGATGACCTCATCCCATGGCACGTAGCTTTCAATGCCGGCCATCGCCATCTCACAGGCGGCCAGCGCGTTGGACGCGCCCGCGGCGTTGCGCTTGACGCACGGCAC
>JAGVSV010000144.1 GCA_019137115.1 Bacillota bacterium | reverse complement strand
CGGCGATGCCGTCGGTTTTCAGGTTGTTATAGTACTGAAAACGCTCCACCGCGCGGCGTGTCTCCTGGCCGAAGATGCTGTCCACCTTTCCGGTCAGGTAGCCCAGCTCCTTCAACCGAAGCTGCATAGTGCGGACATTGTCGCCGCGGTCGCCCACATAAAGCGTCGCATACTGGGCCGCCGCGGGCGCGGGGGTGTCGGCGGCAGGCGTGAGTGTGACAGGCGCAAGCGTCACCGGCGCCACGGTGGCCGTGGGCGCGACGGTGGCTGCGCCCGGCGGTACGGGCGTGAAAGCGGGGGACATCTGCACCGAGGATGTCACCAGCACCGCCATATACACCAAGAGCGTTTTCAATAAATCCATGATGCACTCTCCTTGCTGGGTTTGGTTTGCTACATATACAACGAGCACGACGCCCGGGTTCATGCACCAGGCGCCTAAAGATCCATGTACTTTCGGAATTCCGGCAGGATGCCGATGCCGTCCGGGTAGTGCGCCGCGAACTGCGGCACCGCGTGGCTGGGGAAGGAGTTGCCCTCGATAAAC
This sequence comes from Bacillota bacterium, assembly GCA_019137115.1. GTDB lineage: Bacteria > Bacillota > Clostridia > Christensenellales > Aristaeellaceae > JAGVSV01. The sequence continues at coordinate 2,217 of JAGVSV010000144.1, read as the reverse complement.
CGGGGGCCCTTTGCCGTCAGCGCCACGTCCCACGCCACGTATTTCACCTGGGGCACCACGCGCATCGCTTCCAGGCACATGCGCTTGGCTTCCTCAAAATAGGGCAGCTGGAACCCCACAATCGGCGTGCCGGTCAAGGGATGCACCTCAAACACGTTGCCCTGCTTATCCGCCGCCACGGTTTTGAGCACGCCCGAATCCAGGTCCACCCGCGCCGCCATGCCGCCGCAGTCCACATTGTCTATCACCTTGCCGTTGCCGATGCGCAGAAACGCGTACACGATGCCCTGCGCCCTGGGGCCCAGCAGCGTGGCAAAGCGCACGGTGTTGACCGACGTGGGGCACAGGCGCGACATGTCATCGTGCTGGATCACCGCTTCCTCCAGGATGGCAGGCGCTTCCGCAATCAGCTGCCGGTAAAAGGAATCAAGGTCGGCCCAGTCCGCAGGCACCGCCTTGCGCACGCCCACGCCGCTGCTGCCCTCCAGTGGCTTGACAAACACGGCGTCCTGACCGCCAAGAAAAGCGCCCAACTCATCGATCGTCAGGTTCTTGTCCGCGTGCAGCCAGGCTCTGTCCACCCATGGGGCGAACCGCGTGTTGAACTGCGCCTTGTCGTCAAAACAGTGCCAGTAGGCTTTGTCGTTCATTTCGCGCACGATGCGGTTGTTGATGCCGCGTGTGATCACGGTGCGCCGCTGGGCGGGGGAAAGCGCGTACATCCGGGCGATCTTGTAGTCCATGTACCCGGCGTTATACCGGATGCCGCAGCGCAGCATATCCCAAAGGATATAGGCCTTGGATCGCTCGGCCCGTTTGCTGACAATGTCCACATTGTCCAAGAGCTTGCCATAATCCATCCTGCCCAGGCGCTTCAGGAAAAAGCCAAGATCCGCCATACGCTATACGTTGAAGCGGAACAGCGTGACATCGCCGTCCTGCATCACATATTCCTTGCCTTCGCTGCGGATCAGGCCCTTCTCCCGGCAGGCCGCCATGTTGCCCAACGCTATCAGGGTGTCAAAGGGCACAACCTCCGCGCGGATGAAGCCGCGCTCAAAATCCGTGTGAATTTTGCCGGCGGCCTGAGGCGCTTTGGTGCCGCGGGTGATCGTCCACGCCCGGCATTCATCGTCGCCGACGGTTAAAAAGCTGATCAGCCCCAGCAGGCGGTAGCAGGTTTTGACCAACCGGTCCAGCCCGCTTTCGCCGATGCCCAGCTCGCGCAAAAACTCCGCTTTTTCCTCGCCTTCCAGGCTGGCGATCTCCTGTTCGATCTGCGCGCTGATCACCAGCGTTTCGGCTTCCTCCCGCCGAGCCGCCGCCCGCACCAGGCCCACCATGGGCAGATCGTTTTCGTCACGCCCCAGGTCGCCCTCGCCGATGTTGGCCGCGTAGATCACGGGCTTCATCGTCAGCAGGAACCAGCCTTTGATGGTCTCCAGCTCCTCCTTGTTGGCGGCAAACGTGCGGGCCGGGTTGTTCTGCTCCAGGTGGTCAAACACCCGCTGAGCCAGCGCCGCTTCCTCCGCGCACCTCGGGTCGCCGGTTTTGATCATCTTGGAGGCCTTCTCGCCGCGCCGCTGCACGGTGTCCATGTCGGCATAGATCAGCTCCAGGTTGATCGTTTCCATGTCTCGCACCGGGTCGACGCTGCCGTCCACATGCACGACGTTGTCATCCTCAAAGCAGCGCACCACGTGCACAATGGCGTCCACCTCCCTGATATGGGACAAAAACTTGTTGCCCAGCCCCTCGCCGCGGCTGGCGCCCTTGACCAGCCCCGCGATGTCGAGAAACTCGATCGTGGCGTGCGTGGCCTTTTTCGGGTGATACATGATCGCCAGCTGGGTGATCCGTTCGTCCGGGACGGCGACCACGCCGGTGTTGGGTTCGATGGTACAAAAAGGATAGTTCGCCGCCTGCACGCCGGCGTTGGTGATGGCGTTGAACAATGTGCTCTTGCCGACGTTGGGAAGCCCCACAACCCCTAATTTCATTAGGCTTTTCTCTCCTTGCCCGTGTTCGGTGGCATTATACGCCGGAACGCGCGCCCACACAACTTTTCGGGGCTTGACGCTCGCCAAACGCGCGTGCTATGATGTGCGCGCGAAGCAAACGTGGTCGCATGGCTCAGTTGGTAGTACCTACCGGTACAAACTATCGAAGCCAAAATGAACAAGTAAGGTCGCATGGCTCAGTTGGTAGGGCGCACTG
>JAGVSV010000091.1 GCA_019137115.1 Bacillota bacterium | reverse complement strand
ACTTGCGCTGCCGGTTGTAGCTCAATGTGCCATAGGCATGCTGCGTGGCGCGCGGCGGGTCCAGGTAAGAGGGGAGCACCACGCTTTCAGGCGCGGCGGGGAGTGGGATGACGTCCAATTCAACGTGTTTGCCTTTGGCAAGATGAGGGGATTCGGTTCGTTCCAGCGGGGTTGTGCGGTCCGGCATAGCAACGCCCCACAGCGCCCACAGGGGGACAACCCTGCACATCTTCCCGCTGATCACATCGGGCAGGCTGATGGCGCGCTCCGTCACCACATACACCGCACTGATCATCGGGGACGCGGCGTAGCGCTTCAGCTGCCGGAGCAGTGCATCACGGCTCTGTTTGCCGCGCTTGACCTCAATGCCCACGTCGCCTGCCAGAAAATCGATCCGGCAGCGCGGCGCCACCTTGGCTTCATGCAGGCAATCGATGCCGTTGCTAGCCAATGTTTGCGCAACCAAAGCATGCAGGTCAACTTCGGCCAATGACAAAGGCGCGCGGATGGACACCAGCGCGTCATGGATCCGCTGAAGCTGCGGGGTGGGTTCATTGCCGAAAGATTGCATACATGTAAATTATATATGAACGTACGTTCTTTTACAACGCGCGCCTTGTTGGGCCGGGACGCATTTGGTATCATAACCAGCATCAAAGGAGGAACGCATGCGCAAGAGTCTGTCCATTTTGTTAACAATTGTCATATTACTGGCGGCCGTCCCGGCAAGCGGCGCCGTGACCATATCGTTTACCGAAGTCCCTCCGCTGGTGCGGCCGGGCCGCCTGGTCCGCATCGGCATTGAAACGTCCATGGGCGGGGAAGTATCGCTGCGGTTGGACGACCAATCCGGCGCTGCCTTGTTTCACATTTTCGAGGGCATCACCATGGCCCAGGGCGTCAACTACATCACCTGGAACGGATATGACGCACAGGGCGGCATACTGCCGGAAGGCTGGTACCGGCTGGTGGCCGTCCAGGGTGATGCCACGGTAAAAGCCGAAATTGCCGTCGGCCCCGAAAGCCCGCAGCTGTCGGTGTCGGTCAAGGACTTCACCCTGGTGCCCGGTCAGGACTGGTCGATGGATGTGTCCGTCAACATGCCCGGCAGCCTGCACATCACCATGCTGCTGCCCGAACAGGACGCGGTGGTTTTTGACCAGCGCGTTGCTCAGGGCACCATGACCATCGCCTGGAACGGCACGCTCAACGGCGCGCCGGTACCCAGCGGTCAGCATATGCTGTCACTGACGCTCACCGACGATCAGGGCTTTGCCGGCACCACGCACCACGTGCCGTTGGACATCGGGGACGCGCCCGCGGTTACCCCTGAAATGACGCAGACCCCGGCGCCGCTGCCCAGCGCCACGCCCGCCCCGCATTACAAGATCCCCAGCCGAGAACCTTTGGGGCAGGACAAGCTGGCGTCCAGCTACTGGACGCTGCCGGTGGGCGAATGGAACGAGGAAGCCATCTGGGAAATCATGCTGCAGCCCATCACGGTGATCACCGGGAAGGACCAGCGGCTGACGTACAAAATCCGCGCCACGCCGGACGCCAGCACGAAGCGCGACAATATCGTGGGTGAGCTGACATATGCGTCCCAGGGTGTGAATGTGATTGAACAACGCGATGACGGCTGGTCGCTGGTGGAGTTTTTCAACTCTTCCTACGGGCCCAACTGCACCACCCGGCGAGGGTACGGCAACACGGATGAACTAATCCGCGGGTATGTGGAAACCAAGTACCTCACCCAGATCACGCCGCGCGCGGACTTTGGCATATTGATCGACAAGCTCAAGCAGGAAATGTATGTCTTTAAGGACGGCAAGCTGCTGACCACGCTGCTCATTTCTACCGGCAAGCCCACGCAGCAGCAGCCGTGGAACGAAACGCCGTCCGGGGAATTCCTGATGATCAGCCGCACGGGGGACTTTCCCGCCGGCAATCTGACGTGCGCCATGGGCATGCGCATCAACGGCGGCGCGCTGATCCATGAGGTGCCCTACCTGACCAACGCCACGACCGGGTACCGCGACTACAGCGCACAGGAATCCCAGCTGGGCTTGAAAGCCAGCCACGGGTGCATCCGCGTCCAGCGCAAAAACAACAGCGATGGGATCAACATGACCTGGCTATGGAACAACATCAAGGTCAACACCAAGGTGCTGATCTGGGATGATTCCCCCGGCCGTTTCTATGAGTATCCGTCGGATGATACGATGCTGTACTTCAACCCCACCGGGGGCAAATACTACCACCTGGACCAGAACTGCCGCAGCATCCGGGACCGGTATCTGCCGCTGCCGGGCATTTTCACATATGCGGAGCTGGACAATGCCGAGAACCGCAAGCTGACGCCGTGCTCGGTGTGCAATCCGCCCATCCGCAAGTCGGACATCGAGGAAATCAACCGCCAGAACGGTTTTTAATCAGCGCTTGTTTGCATGCGGTGACGAGCGCTATCCTTGTGCGCGCATGTGCTTGATCAGCGCGTCAATTCCATCCAGATACCCTTGAAAGCCCCTGTCCGCGATGGTCGCAATACAGGCAGCGGAAATGTAACTGTGCTGCCGAAACGGCTCGCGCCCGGCAATGTCGCTCAAATGCACTCCTGCAGTGGGGATGCCCGTCGCCCGGATTTTGACATCCTTGCCCAGCCCACGCAGGAAGTTTTCGCATTGCGCCAACGCCTGCTCGTGGCTGATCACCTCTTTGATGTTGCCGAGGGACACGCCGGGCAATGGCAGCAGGCAATGGTCGACCTTGATGC
>JAGVSV010000166.1 GCA_019137115.1 Bacillota bacterium | reverse complement strand
CAAGTACTATACCCCCATCCGCCTGCAGGGCATTGAGCCCACGGTGTATGTGTTCACCGACAAGGAAGGCGCCACGCAGTTCCGCGTGTACGGCCGCGCGCCGGACGCCAAGCGGGGCTTCTATGTCGCCACGGTGATGGCCACGGTGTCCGACGCGGAAGGCGGCTGGGATTTCACGCTGGATGTGCCGGACACAAAGCCCCTGCGTGACATGCAGGTGTTCGCGCTGTACAAGGGCAAGAACCTGCCCAAGGAAGAGGTGCCGGCCGGCATCCGCAAGGGGCAGGGCACGGGGCTGTACTTCTTCTTTAACGTGTTTGGCAAGCGCGAGAACCTGTTCTGGGCGTCCAGCGACGGCGAGACCTATGCCTGGTACCTGCCCAACGGCTCCAGGCCGCTGGCAGGATCGCCGGAGCTGAACGCGGACGCGTTCGCAGAGCGCATGCACAGGGAAGAGGATAAGTACTACCGCATGCCCAAGGAATTGAGCGGCGGCTATGCCAAGGAGGTCTTCATCACAACCACCGACGGCAAGACCGCCATGGTGTCGACCGATTATCCCGCGATCGTAATGGCGGATCTGAAGGAGCGATGATCCATGCGCCGCCTGTTCCGCGACCGATGGGCAGGCAGGCGGCAAAGTTTAAGAGCATCACATTGCGGCGGACAGGGGAAATTCCTCCTGTCCGCCGCGTTTTGCTGGGGCGCGCATCCTGGTTGAGCGTTGACGCGAACGCGCCTATAATGGGCGCAACACAAACAACCGGCCGCTGCTGACATGAGGGCAATCCCATGAACGACAAGGCAGTCTTGGATGTCGTCAGGATCGGCTTTTTTGGCAACACCGGCGATGACGGGTCGCCGGAGAGCCTGCCGTTCCCGGCATGCATGGCGTCGCTGATTGAATGCCTGGGCGAGGAATACCGCATCGACCTGCTGGAGGCGCACGGCAAAACGTACCGGCAGCGCTTGGCCAATGTGGAGTTTCTGAACGCTTCGGGCATGGCATACGCTTTGCTCTGGCGTCCGGAATATTGCATGAGCAGCATGGACGTGATGATCGCCGTCGGCCACAGCCGGGCGATCGCCCGCGCGTTTGACTGGGCGGGCTATGCGTATGCAGAGCGTTCGGCCTGCAAGGGAATGAGGAATGCTGCATTGTCGCGGGCTATGATGATCGGGGCGACGTGCTGATCGGCTGGAGCCACTTTCAAAGCGAGCCGGGCGAGCAGGAAATGAACGGCATGTTCCGCCAGCATGACTGGGAGAAGGCGCTGTGGAAGGCTGTGATACCCGGGCAGAAAACGCAGCGGACGCTGACGGAAGCCGACGTGATCTCCTTTGGCGCGGACATGATGCGCCAAACGCAGGTGGACGGCGATCTGGCTGGAACGGCGGCGTATGACGCCTGGATCGCCGCGATCCTGGGCGCGGAAAATTTGGGCGCACCGGACATGGAGGCGCTGCACGAGTACCACCACAACATCCTGTTCAACCTGGCGGAGCTTCGGTGCTGGGGCGGCAAGTTTCTGCGCGACGCCGGCAGGCAGGAGCCAGGCGAATGCTTTCAGGCTATACACGACACCTGCTGGCAGATAGACGCTGTGACGCGCGAGCAGAAGGGCGCCGCCCTCATGGACAAGTGCAACCGCGAACGGATTGTCGCGCTGCTGGAGCAGATGAAGCAGCTCGATTTGCGCGTCCGAGCGGCGCTGCTGGCATAACAAACCGGAAAATCCACAGGCACTTTTGCTTACTGTCGCTTGGAAAACTGCCTACGTCTCCAGTTCCTCATAATGCGTGGATGAATAGAACGTGGTGCCGCCGGGGTACAGTTTGACGTCCTGGAAGCCCTCGTTCATCAGCAGGCGCGATGCGTTATAGGCGCGCACGCCGATCGCGCACAGCACGATGATTTCCTTTGACCGGTCCAGCGTGTGCATGTTGGCGCGCAGTTGGCCCAGCGGGATGTTCAGCGAGCCGGGGATCGCGTAGGCCGCGCATTCCTCACCCTCGCGCACGTCCAGCAGGATGCGGTTGTCATCCGGTGTGTCCAGCGCGTCCCAGGCAGCGAAACGCACCTTGCCGGTCAGCACGTTCTCGGCCATGAAGCCCAGCATGTTGACCGGGTCTTTGGCCGACGAGTACGGCGGGGCATAGGCCATTTCCAGGTCCTTCAGGTCGACCGCCGTCGCGCCCAGGCGCATGGCGACCGACAGGGTGTCGATGCGCTTGTCCACGCCGCCCCAGCCAACGATCTGCGCACCCAGGATGCGCGCGTCCGGCAGGGAGAAGATCAGCTTGATGGTCAATGGCGACGCGCCGGGATAGTAAATCGCGTGGGAGTTCTGCGCCAGCGTAACCACGTCATAGTCGGTGCCCTTTGTCCTGCCACCTTTGGTCAGCGCTTTTTCGTTGGTGCCCACCGATGCCGCGGTCAGGTCAAACAGCTTGACGATGGCAGCGCCCTGCGTGCCCTTGTAGGTGACATCGCCGCCCGCGATGTTGTCCGCCGCGATGCGCCCCTGCTTGTTGGCAGGGCCCGCCAGCGGGATCATCGTGGGCTGGCCGGTGACAAAGTCCGTCACTTCCACCGCGTCGCCGACGGCGTAAATCGCAGGGTCCGAGGTGCGCATTTGATTGTCGGTGATGACGCCCCCGCGGGCGTTCATGTTAAGGCCCGCTGCTTTGGCCAGCTCGCCGTTGGGCCTGACGCCGATGGACAGAATGACCAGATCGGTGGCGATCTCCTTGCCGCTCTTGAGGCGCACGATGACGCCGGAGCCGGTATCAGTGAAGGAGTCCACGCCGTCGTCCAGCGTCAGATCAACGCCGTGCGCGGTCAACTGCTGGTGCATCAGCTGCGCCATCTCATAGTCAAACGGCGCCATTACCTGGTTGAGCATCTCCACCACCGACACCTTCAGGCGCAGGTGCCGCAGGTTCTCCGCCGTCTCCAGGCCGATAAATCCCCCGCCCACCACGACGGCAGACTTGACGTTCTTCTCCTTGATCACCGCGCGGATGCGGTCGGTATCCGGCACCGTCCACAGCGAGAGCACGCGGTCTGACTCCCGTCCGGGAATGGGCGGCAGCAGCGGCGACGAGCCGGGCGCCAGTACCAGGGCATCGTACGATTCCGAATAAACGGTGCCGCGCTGTATGTCCAACACGTCCACGGTTTGGGTGTCGCGGTGGATGGCCTTCACCTCATGCTGGACGCGCACGTCGATGCGGTACCGGCCGCGCATGTCCTCGGGCGTCTGCAGCAGCAGCTCGTCCCGGTCGGCGATCACGCCGCCCACAAAATAGGGCAGGCCGCAGTTGGCGTAGGAAATATACTCGCCCCGCTCAAACAGGATGATCTGCGCCGTTTCGTCCAGCCTGCGCATCCGCGCTGCGGCGCTTGCCCCGCCGGCCACGCCGCCCACAATCAGCACCTTCTTGCCCATGATGTTCTCCCTCCGGATGCCCTCTCAGGAAAGGCACCCCTGCTATTATAGGCCTTTATCAACACAAGGAAACCCACAGGCGAAAGAATATGCGTTTTGTGGTACGATTTTGCCAACCGAACGAAGGGAGAGCGCCCTGAATGCAATCCATCTGTGTGATCGGCAGCCTCAACGTGGACCTCACCGTTACCCTGCCCCGTTTCCACCAACCGGGCGAGACTGTGACGGGCAGCGATTTTCGTGTGTATCCGGGTGGAAAGGGCGGCAACCAGGCGGTGGCGGCCGCGCGGCTGGGCGCGCGCGTCCACATGGTGGGCGAGGTGGGCGATGACGGCAACGGGGCTTTTTACCGGGAGGTTCTTGCAAAAGAAGGCATTGGCTTGGCGCATGTCAAGGAGGCGCCAGGCGTGCCCACCGGCGTGGCGCTGATCGAGGTCGACCCGCGCGGCGAGAACCGCATCGCGGTGGTGCCGGGCGCCAACGCCCTGGTCAACCGCGCGCAGGTGGACGCGGCGCTTGCCGGCTTGCCCGGGCTGGACGCCGTGATGCTGCAGCTGGAAATCCCGATGGACACCGTGGTATACGCCGCCCAGGCATGCGCCGCGCGCGCCGTGTTGACGATCCTTGATCCCGCGCCGGCGGTGCCGCTGCAGCCCGAACTGCTGCGAACGGTGGATTACCTGACGCCCAACGAGAGCGAGCTGGCGCTGCTGTCCGGGATGCCCACCGACACGCTGGAAAAGGCGACCGAAGCGGCAAAACACCTGCTGCGGCAGGGCGTGCGCCATGTGGTCGCCAAGCTGGGCAGAAGTGGCTGCCTGTATGTCTCAGATGAAAGTGTACGGCATGTGCCCGGATATTCGGTTGATGTGGTGGACACCACCGCCGCCGGCGACAGCTTCAACGCCGGGTTGGCGTACGGCCTGTGCGGCGGGATGTCCATCGAGCAGGCGCTGCGATTCGCCAACGCAGTGGGCGCGCTGTCCACCACAAAGGCCGGCGCGCAGGCCGCGATGCCCACGCTGGCCGCCGTGGAACAGCTGCTGGCTTAGAGCAATATCTCCCGCAGTGGCCGCGGGTCGCGATCGGTGTCCAGCACCCTGCGGCCTTCCCAGTGAAAGCGGCAGATCATTTCGTTGGTCAGGCTGACATCCTCAAACGGGATGTCAATTTCGTTCTGGTGCAGCCACGCGGCTTCGGCCAGTTCGCCGTCATTGAGCGAAATATCGTCGGAGCCATCCAGCTGGGCGTAGAACCCCATCAGCAGCGATCCGGAAAAGGGCCAGGGCTGGCTGCGGTAGTAGACGATCTTGCCCAGCAACAGGCCCACTTCCTCCATCGTTTCGCGGCGCACGGTTTCCTCCAGCGCCTCGCCGATCTCGGCGTACCCCGCCACCAGCGCCCAGTTGGCGAAGGGGCGGTTGGCATATTTGGTCATCAGCAGCCGGTCGCCGTCCACGATGCCCACAATCACGGCGGGCATAATCGACGGATATTCGGTGTTGCCGCAGTTGGGGCAGACCAGCGAGCGTTCTTTGGCGCTGGGTTGGGTGGGCGTGCCGCACACGCCGCAGAACCTGCGGCGCAGATACCACCGGTACAGCTGATGCCCGGTGGCGGCGGCAAACGCGATGGCTTTGGGCTGCGCCCGGCGCAATTGGGACAAAGGCTTATAGGCATAGCCCGGCAAAACAACCGGGTTGTCGGTTTGCGCCAGGAATACCGTTTTGCCGCCCACCGCGAACAGGTAGGTGTACGCGGCGTCCGGGATATCGCCCGCGCGCGGGAGCTCCAGCGTTTCCCCTTCCTTCAGCAGAACGCCTTCGGCATCGCATACCAGCGCCAGATCCTGGTCCTCCGGCGTGCAAACCCTGAATCCATTGTCAAAAAGCAGCGGGGCGATCTCCTGCAGCATAGGCTCAGGCGCCTTCCCCCGGCAGCGCGGGCCTCAAATCCGGCAGCGCAATGGGGCGGCTGAGGATGCTCATGAACTCCTCGCCGGTGATGGTCTCCCGCTCAAAGAGGTACTGCGCCAGCTCGTGCAGCTTGTCCATGTTGTCGCGCAGCAGTTGCTTGGCGCGCTCAAACTGCTCCCGCACCAGGTCAATGGTCAGCTGGTCGATGCGGGCGGAGGTTTCCGAGGAGCAGTTGCCGATGACCGAGCCTAAATACTGGCTGCTTTCGGTTTCCATGGCGACCAGGCCAAAGTCCTCCGCCATGCCAAAGCGCGTGATCATCGCCCGGGCGATGCGCGTAGCCTGCTCGATGTCGTTGGATGCCCCGGTGGTGGCGGTGTTGAACACCACGTCCTCAGCCGCGCGGCCGCCGGTCAGCGTGGCGATCTTGTTTTCTAGCTCCACCTTGCTCACCAGAAAGCGCTCGTCCTCCTCCACCTGCATGGTGAAGCCCAGCGCCCCGCCGGTGCGCGGGATGATGGTGATCTTGTGTACAGGGGCGGAGTTGGTTTGCTTGGCCGCCACCAGCGCGTGGCCCACCTCGTGGTATGCCACGATTTTCTTTTCGCCCTCAGACAGGATGCGGCTTTTCTTTTCCTGCCCTGCGATGACGGTTTCCACGCTCTCTTCCAGGTCCGACTGCTCCACCACCTGGCGGCCCTCGCGCACGGCGCGCAGCGCGGCCTCGTTGATGATGTTGGCAAGGTCGGCTCCTGATGCGCCCACCGCCACGCGCGCCACGCTGGCCAGGTCGATGTTGGGGGCGGTCTTTACCTTGCGGATGTGCACCTTGAGGATCTCGATGCGGCCCTTCATGTCCGGCAGTTCGACGGGGATGCGCCGGTCAAAGCGGCCGGGGCGCAGCAATGCGGGGTCCAGGATTTCCGGGCGGTTGGTCGCCGCCAGGATCACCACGCCCTTGCGGCCGTCAAAGCCGTCCATCTCCGAGAGCAGCTGGTTCAATGTCTGCTCCCGCTCGTCATTGCCGCCGCCGATGCCGGTGCCGTCGCGCCGCTTGCCGATGGTATCGATCTCATCGATGAACACGATGCACGGCGCCTTTTCCTCGGCCTGCTTGAACAGGTCGCGCACCTTGGCCGCGCCCATGCCCACAAACATTTCCACAAACTCGGAGCCCGAGATCGAAAAGAACGGCACGCTGGCCTCGCCTGCCACCGCCTTGGCCAGCAGAGTCTTGCCGGTTCCGGGCGGGCCCACCAGCAGCGCACCCTTGGGCATCACAGCGCCGATCTTCGTGTACTTGTCCGGGTGCTCCAGAAAGTCCACAATCTCGTTCAACGCTTCCTTGGCTTCATCCTGGCCGGCGACATCGGCAAAGGTGATGCCGGTTTTGGATTCGATGTAGATCTTGGCGTTGCTCTTGCCCAGCTGCATGGCGTTCATGCCGCCCATGCGCTGCATCATGCGCCGGGACAGCCATTGCCCGAGCACCACGAACAGCGCCACTGGCAGCAGCCAGCCGATCAGCAGGTTCATCAGCGGCGACGCTTCCTTGATCACCGGGGTACCGAACGTAACGCCGGCGTCCTCCAGTCGCTCCACAATGGCCGGATCGGACAGCGGGCCGGTGCGGTAGATGGCCAGGTCATCCGGCTGGGCTTCACCCGCCACGCGCGGCTGATCGGACGCGGTGTACATCAGCGCGTTGCTGGTCAGCTCCACCGTGCGCACCTTGTTGTCATTGAGCATGGTCAGGAAATCGCTGTACGCGACATCCGTCACATTGGCCATGGTCAGCCGGGGCAGCAGCACCCAGTTGATCAGCAGCATAACCACCAGCACGATGCCGTAGTATACCGCGATGCGCGTGCGCGGCGTTTTGACTTCCTTCATGGGAGAACCCCCTTCTTACCGGACGTTGGACAACCGGCGCGCCACGTGGCGGATCATGATGCCCGCGACGCGTCCCTGGCTGATGTCATATTGCAGCGTGGTGGTGCCTTCCTCCCCGCCCACCATGGTGGACACGTACGTCAGCGTGCCCTCGTCCGGGTCGTCCGAGTGCACCAGATAGTTGGCGTACCCTTCATCCACATCGTAGTAAATGCCCCGGTCCCCCTTGTCATTGGCGGGCTGGCCCATGTCGCGGAACAGGTCGGTCACCTGGGCAAGCTGCATGCCGATGGCGGTCTTGCGCGGCCCAACCATGTCCGGGTTGGTGGTCGACACCATGTACAGCAAGCCTTCGCCGTCGGCCAGCATAAAGCGGGCCTCGCCCCACGGATAGGTCAACCTGGCCACCTGGCCGGTCACATCCTGGTCGGTTGTGTCCTCGCGGCTGTTGGGCTCGCCAAAGGCTTCAACAAATTGGGTCATGGTGGTCACCATCAGCGTGAAGTCCGCAAAGCTGTCCTCCAGGCGGAAGTACTTGCGGTAGTAGTCGCGCAGCGGCACGTTGATGCGGTAGGTGACGTTCAGCTCATTGCTGACCTTGCCGTACTCATTGACCGCGATCGCCCGCAGGTTCATCCTGCCGCCGCGCAGCTTGATGGGCTCGTCCCGGTACTGCGGGCTGTCCAGAGAAGGTTTGGAGCCGTCGATGGTAAAGTACATCGTGATGTCGCCGGATTCGTTCATGTCGCGCAGGCGCACGTTCTGCGCCCGGGTGTACTCCCCCTGCGCCAGGGTGGCTTTGGGCGCCAGCGGCGTGGGCAGCGTGATCGTGTAGCTGACGGACATTTCATCGCTGAACAGCTCGCTGGCCATGCATACCGCGCGGAAGTTGTATGTGCCCTCCTGCATGGAGATGGGCTCGGTGTACAGAATGCCGCGCTCCGGCAACTCCTCATTGCCGGTTGTATAATAAATATCATACCCCTGTGGCGAGGAGAAAGACACGGTGCGGCTTAACAGATAACGCCCCGCGCTCAGCGACGCGGTGGGGGGCAGCGGCACCAGCTGTGAACGCTGGTTATAAAAGGATTCATCGCCGGTTTTGTCAAATGCATCCTGCATCAGCTGGGTGGCCGGAAAGACGCGGTCCTGCGCCAGCAGCAGCCGGATGGCGTTGCGGTAGCCAATGGGGGAATCCGGCGCGATCCGCGTATAGATGCGGCTGTATATGTCCATGGCGTCAGCCTGCTGCCCGCCGGCCTCGTAGGCTTCGGCCAGCAGCAGCAGCTTGTCCACCAGGTCGGGGCGGTCGGGCTCCAGTTCGAGCCCGGTGTTGTACGCCGTGATCGCGCGGCCGATATAGCCCTGATCCAGGTACTCGGTGCCCACTTCCCAGTAGGCGTCAGCGCTGGCGGTGCGGCCCATGCGGGCCATCACGCGCTGCCCGGCCGGCGTAACGCGCAGGTACACCAGCCCCGCGCCCGCCGCCATCATCAGCACGATGACGGTGACCAGCGCCACCATCGCCCAGTTGACCATGTGGCCGGAGTACTTGACCCGGCGCTGCGGCATGCGGCGGTCGCGGCGCTTCTTGCGCCCGCCGCGCGTGGGGCGCGTATCCTCAGGCTCCGGCGGCCGCGGCTCCTCCGCGTAAGTGGTGGGCGCGGCGGTATGCATCTGCGCGCCCATGTACCGCCCGCAGTACGGGCAGATACGGGACGCGCTTTCAGAATCCTTTCCGCAGTGGGTACAAACCATGTTGCCTCTCGCTAAAAATTACAGGCTGCCGCCAAAAAGCGCGCTGTACTCGGGGTCATCGTCAAACTCGCGCTCGGGCGCTTCGCCGCCCAGCCGCTCAATGGCGCTGCGCAGCTCGATATAATCCAGGTAGCCCGTGGCATCCTCCAGCGCGCGCTGGGTCAGTGCCTCCACCGCCCGATCATCGCCCAGCCGGCCCAGGTACGCGGCCAGCACCGCCTGGCGCCGCGGGTACCGGTTGAACAGGTCCATCAAGCCTTGATAGATGCGCTCGTCGCCGGGGTAGCGGCTCAACAGCGCCAGCATCGCCTCCCGCCCGGCGTCGGTGGCTTCCTGAAGCGCGTCCAGCAGGTGCGGCACCGCGGATTCGCCCATCTCGTCCAGGCTTTCGGCGGCGTTGTCGCACAGCTCATCACTGTAGACACGGTTCTTGAGCCACGCGATGTACATGGGCAGCGGGGCAAGGCTGCCAATTTCGCGCAGCAGGGACACGCACAGCATGCGTTCCTCCGCCGGGGCGTCCTGCTTTGCCAGCACCGACACCAGCGCGGGCGCCGCGGCATCGCCCAGCTCGGCGATGCGGTTTAGCAGCATGTCCGGCAGGTCGACCTGGCGGGCAAGGTACTCCTCCATCCAGGCAACCAACTGTGCAGGATCAGCATATGCCTGAAAAAATTCGCCGGGCTTCTGCCCCTCCAGCCAATCCGCCGGCGTGTCCAGAAACGCCGCGTACACCTCCGGCATCATGGCTTCGGCGGCGTCGGCGTTGGACAGGTCGTCCTCATGCTCCACCAGCCAGTCACGCAGATATGCCCGGAACCGGGCATCAAAATCATGGCAGATCAATGCGTTCCCTCCTGAAGATGCGCGAGCATGTCCTTGACTTCGTCCACGTCGAACGTGTGTCGGCTGCGGCAAAAGTGGCAGGTCATTTTGGTTTCGTTGCCTTCCTGCACAATGGCGTTTAGCTCCTCTTTGCCAAGCGAAATAAGGGCGGCGCGCATCTTGTCGCGTGAACAGTCGCACACCAGGCGCAGCGGCTCCCGCGACAACAGGTCCAGCTCCATCCCCTTAAACCATGCCTGGGCGAGTTCGTCAATGGAGCGATCATACAGTTCCCGGCTGATGCCGGCAAAAAACGGCGTGCGGTTTTCAAGCTCTGTCAGCGTGTTGTCAGTGCAGCCAGGCATGGCTTGTATGACGATGCCACCCGCGGACAGCACCACGCCGTCCTGGTTTAGGCAGCCCAGCGCCACCAGTGAGGGCGCCTGCTCGGACACGGTGAAATAGTGGGCAAAATCATCACCCAGCTCGCCCGTGGTCAGCGCGCTGATGCCGATGTACGGCTCCCCCGCGCCAAAGTCGCGCACGACGGTCAGCCGGCCCGGCGTGCCCACAAAGCCCGCCACGTCCTGCCTGCCGTGCAGGGTGGGCAGCTCGGCCTGCGGGTTGTCCACCGTGATTTTCAGGTCGTTCCCCCGCACCACGGTGGTCATTTTCCCGCCCGCGCCGCCGCCATCGGCGGTGACGGTCAGGCTGGTCTGGCCTTCCTTTTCCATGGCGCCCAGCACCGCCGCACCTGCCAGGAACCGGCCCATCGCGGCGGTGGCCACATCGCTGGCCAGGTGTGTATCGGCAGCCTGCTGGGTCATCTGCGTGGTGCGGCAGAAAAACACGCGCGCCTGTCCCCCGCGCAGGATATAGCGCAGCATGGCGTCGTTTTCGTCAATGGTGAGCCGTTGGTTTGTCATCGTTCTCCTTTGTGGGTGGGTCGCCTGGCCGCCACATGCAGCCGGGGCTCGTTGTCCTGGGGCGGGTTGTGGTGCACATCGCCATAAAAGGCAATATCGGCAAAGCCGGATGCCTCCAGCAGCCGCGACAATTCGTCCTGTCCATAGGCGCGCTGTGTCTGGTGTTCATCCACGCGGTCATACGTGCCGTCGGGGCGCCGGGCAAACACAGTGAGTTCCATGCGGCTGACTTGCTCCGCCTCTGACCAGTGGCTGTGCCAGATGTAGCTGGTGCCCTCGTCCACCTGGGTGCGCACGCCGGTGCCCAGCGTGTGCTTGAGCTTGTGCAGGGTGGACACATCAAACACAAGCGCCCCGCCGGGGCGCAGCGCGCGGAACGCCGCCGCGAAAAACCGCGGCGCGTCGTCCTTGCCTGTCAGATAGTTGACCCCGTCGCAGGTGCACAGCACGGCGTCCACGGGCTTGTGCACCGCAAGCTGGCGCATGTCCTGGTTGACAAAGCGGATGCTGTGCCCTTGCCGCCGCGCCTTGTCCGCCGCCCGGGACAGCATGTCCTGCGCGTTGTCCACGCCGGTCATCTGAAAGTATTTGGCCAGCGGAATGGTCAGGTTGCCCGTGCCACAAGCGCATTCCACCACCGCGCTGTTGTCCGCAATGCCCATCCCGTTGAGGATGCCGCGGTAGAACGCCGCCCACTCCGCATACGGCACATCGCGCATCAGCTGGTCATAGACCGAGGCAAACGCCGTGTACACTACGCCCGACCGTCCGCCTTTTCCGCCGGAACATCCAGGGGCTCCAGCGTGCCGCCGGGATAGGAGGGCTCCATGTCCGGCTCCTCCTCATCGTCGTCATCGTCCAGGCTGTCCGGGTCGGCGATGCCGCGGTTGACCACCGCGCCCTCGATGTGCGGGTTGATAAACTTGTCAAACACCGCGTTAGCAAACGAGGCATACACAAACCGCGCCAAGCCGTTGCCGATCAGCAGGTAATAGCCCGCCAGCGCCATCATGCCGTACAGCCCGTAGGGCGTGAACAGCAGCAGCAGGACAACAATGATCGTGGGCAGCAGCATAACCAGCCGCACTCCGAGCACCTGGGGCAGGCGGCCCACCGCCAGCAGCAGCGAGTTTTTGAGCAGCGTGCGGAAGTTCACTTTATAGCTGACCATCATCGGGTACAGGAACGCCAGCGCCAGCATCCACAGGCCGCCCACCGTCAACGCCAGCATCTGTGGAATGATGAACAGCACATTGTCCGCCGCCATCGTGCCATAGAAGCGGTAACTGACCAGCATCAGCAGCGGCAGGATGCCCGTGATGGTGGACACGCCCAGCCCCTGCTTCCAGTTTTCCTTGAAGGCGTCCTTAAAGTCGCTCCAGGCGAAGGCATGCTCATCGCGCGCCCAGTTGCGCGTCACATACGCCATGCCGGCTTGGAACGGGCCGATGATCGCGATGGCCGGGATGGCATACAGCAGCGACATGAACGTGAAGCTGTAGAACAGATCCGCGCTTTGCGCGTACATTTCCAGCTGTTCCGCGGTCGCCGCCGCCCGGTCGGCATCCACCTCCGCAATCAGGCCCAGCAGGCCGTACACGTTGCTGATGTACTGCGCAACGATCACCATCAACGGAATCCACGCGATGATGGTCATCAGGTTCAAACGGAACAGGCCGGACATCCTTACGCGCAGCATTTCCCAGAACAGCTGCATGCGGTTGCGCGGCAGGTCCTCTTTGCGGTAGTCCCCCTTGCCGCTCTTGCCATAGTAGTAGTTGTTCATGAATTTTCCGAACACTTGCAGGCCTCCTGAACACGAAATCCGTTTTCTGATTATAGCACAGGGTGGGAGTGAAGCCTATGAACAAAGCGGAAACGATCGCGTCAACTTGTTGTAGGTCAGGAGGCGAAGGAGTCAGAGCACAAGCCGTGAAGTGCTTGGTAGAGGGAGTTGGTCTTGCCGGCAATCAGAACCGGCAGGGAGGTCGCAG
>JAGVSV010000177.1 GCA_019137115.1 Bacillota bacterium | reverse complement strand
TTTCACCAAAGTACCGGTCATCCTCCAGGCGGAGGTTCTTTGTGCGCGTCACCATAAGCCGTACCCCGCCACCAGGTTGCTGAACGCGTTGGCCGACAGCACCAGTACGAAGTTGATCACCGAGTTGAACAGACCCACCGCGGTGCCGAAGCTCCAATCCCCCTGCACCAGGCCGCGCCGGTAGACATAGCTGGAAATGACGTCCGCCGTCTCATACACGCGCTCGTTGTAAAGCAGAATGATCTTCTCGTGCCCCACGCTCATCAGGCTGCCGATGCGCAAAATCAACAGCATCACCACGGTGCCCATGATACCGGGCATCGTCACGTGCAGCGTCTGCCGGAAGCGGTTGGCGCCATCCACGCGCGCGGCTTCGTACAGCGATGGGTCAATCGCGGTGAGCGCCGCCAAATAGATGATGCAGTCCCACCCCAGGTTTTGCCAGATACCTGACACGACATAGATGGGCACAAACATGTTTTTGTCATTAAGCAGGTTCGCCCCGGTGTTGTTGTAGCCGAACAGGGTCATGATCTGCACGATGAACGAATCGCCCGCCGTAAACAGCCGGATCATCGAGCACACCACCACCATGGAAATGAAGTGCGGCATGTAGGAGATCGTCTGCACGGTTTTCTTGAACGCCCGGCTGCGCACCTCGTTGATGGACAGCGCAAACAGGATAGGCAGCGGGAACGCGAAGATCAGCATCGACAGGCTGATGACCAGGGTGTTTTTGACCACGCGGCCAAAGTAGAAGGAGCCAAAAAACTCCTCAAAGTATTTGAAGCCCACCCATGCGCTGCCCCAGATGCCGCGCCGCGGGCTGAAGTTTTTAAACGCAATGATGATCCCGCCCATCGGCAGGTAGTGGAACAGGATGTAATACGCCAGCACGCCCAGCGCCAGCACGTAGGCGCCGCCGTTTTCGCCCATATCGCGCCGTAAACGCGCGGCGAAACCGCGGCGGACGATCCCCTCTTTTTTCACGCGATGCACCCCCTGCGCCGTACCGGCGGTGATGGCCGCGGGGCGGGCTGCCCCGCCCCGCGGTGTTACCGGTTACTCGTAGTACGGGTCAATGGCCAGCTGCATGATTTCCATGTAGCGCTCAATGTTCTGGTTTTTCAGCGTCGCCTGGAAGGCGTCAAAGTTGTCCAGCGGCTCGGTGCCCGAGATGAAGTTGGCGATCATCTCGCGCAGGTAGGTGTCGATGTCCGTCCACAGGCGGGTGTACTCCTCCTGCAATTCGGTGGGCACGCTGTAGTAGGAGATCATGTACTTCATGTGGTCGTTGTCCGCCCACGTGACGCAGGCGTCGCGCTGCTGCTGCAGCGGGAAACGCTTTTCCGAGAACTCCTGCCGGTGGATGGTGGGCCAGTTGACCAGGCCGTATGCGCGCAGGATGGGGTCAATCGCGTAGCCGTCCGGGTTCTTGGTCACAAACTCGGTCAGCTGAGCTTTCCCGTCCGCGTCATAGGTATAGGTTTCGCCCTCCACGCCGTAGTTGGCCAGGTCCAGGCCCTTTGGGGAGAAGGGATAGTCCAGGAACCGCAGCGCGGCCTCGATGTCCTTGCACTCCTCGGTGACAAAAGCCCAGGCCGAGGGCGAGGACAGCGTGGACGCGAAGCCCAGCATCGCGCGCTCGCCATCATTGGCGGTCAGCGACGGGATGGCGACCAGGTCCAGCTCCGGGTCCTGTGTGGCGGTCAGCACCACCTGGAAACGGCTGACCAGGCAGGAAATTGCGGCGCTGGTGCCGTTGCTCATGGCGGCAATGGCCGTGGAGTTGTCGGTCACCGTAAAGTTCGGGTCAAACAGCCCTTCGGCGTACAGCTTGTGCATGAACGCGAGGAAGTCCTTGAACTCCTTCTCATACGCGCCAAAGTGATAGGTACCGTCCACCTGGTAGCCCACCGCGCTGGCCACGCCGAACGCCGAGGTGAAATAGCCGTAGTTCCAGATATACTCGTTGAGCGTATTCTGGCTCATCAACGGCGTGGGCACCCCCAGTTCGCTCTTGCAGCGGCTCAGGAAGGTATATAGGTCATCCACGGTGGTGATCTTTTCGATGCCCAGCTTTTCCATGAAGTCCTTGCGCACCATCACACCGCCATAGTTGCGGTACGGGGACGACTCCGGGTAAAAGTTGCCGGCAAAGGAAATGATCTTGAGTTCCCCATCCACATCCACCGCGGCGGACTTGTAGATGTTGTCGCTGCTTTGCAGGTACGCCCAGTAGTTGGGGGCGTACTCGGGCAGGTATTCGCCCAGGTCGATGGCCAGGCCTTCGCTGATCATCGCCTCAAAGCCCTTGGAGTAAAACTCCTTGGTGCCCCGGATGATGTCGGGCAGCTCGCCGGTGGCCAGTTTGAGCAGCAGTGCGGTCACATCGGCGGATTCCACGATGGTAGCCGAAATGCCCGTGGCTTCCTGCCAGGTCTGGAATCCGGGCGCGTCCTGATAGCTGCTGTACCCAAACAGCGAAAGGTCAGAGTCCACGGTCGTCCAGATGGTCAGCTCCGGCTTGCCCTCCACGGGATACACCTCACCGGCCAGCACGGGCGTGAACACCATCAGCAGCACCAATGCCACCGACAGGACTCCCCAACGACGGGTTCTTGACATGCAGGTTTCCTCCTATTCATTGTGCGCGGCAGGTTGCGGGCCAAAACCCGAAACGCCGCCGCACTGTGATGCGTTTATCATAGGCACGAGGGCCTGTTTTGTCAATGAACTTGCGCCCCGGCG
The DNA here is from genome assembly GCA_019137115.1 of Bacillota bacterium. Lineage (GTDB taxonomy): Bacteria > Bacillota > Clostridia > Christensenellales > Aristaeellaceae > JAGVSV01. The sequence goes on along the minus strand of JAGVSV010000177.1, from coordinate 23 downwards.
GGCCAAACCCTATAATGGAAACG
>JAGVSV010000255.1 GCA_019137115.1 Bacillota bacterium | reverse complement strand
TCTGCTGCCAAATGAGCTGCTATCCGCGCCCGATCCCTTCGCGGATACCGCATCGTTCCAGCGTTTTTTGCTGCGGCGCAGGATCGGCGCCATCGGCCTGCTCTGGAACCGCGCATCACCGGCGTGGCTGGGGTTTGGCGCGTTCAAAACAGCGGAGCGCAACGCGGCGTTTGACGCACTGATCAAAACGGGAGACATCGTGCCGGTCAAAGTGGAGGGGCTGCGCGACCTCTTCTATGTAAAGGCGGATGAGTTGGAAACGTTGGTTGCGGCGCAGGAAGAGGGCCCGCGCTGTGAATGGCTGGTGCCGCTGGACAACCTGCTGTGGGACCGGAAGCTGATCGAAGCATTGTTTTCGTTCTCCTATACGTGGGAAGTATACACTCCGCCGCAGAAGCGCAGGTACGGGCACTATGTCCTGCCCGTGTTGTACGGCGACCGGTTCATTGGCCGGGTGGAGCCGGTCGTGGACAGGAAAACGGGAGGGCTGACCGTACGCAACATCTGGCCCGAGGACGGCATCGACCTGGACGCTGCCCCATACAAGCGCGCGGTCGAGGAATGCGTCCACAGGTTTGGCCGCTTCCACGCCGAAAGCGCCCAAGCGTATCGAAACATAACCGCAGATACGACGCCGGGACGCGATCAGCGCCCCGGTGTTTGAATACAGGAGAAGCGCAAAAAAGATTGGACACCCGCACCCCGTATACGCATAATAGGGGCCGGCGCATGCGTGCGCGCTTTTCCAGCAACGACAGGCGTATGGATTACGGGAGGACAAAAATGCGGGGTACGGTGGTCAAGTTTGGCGGTTCGTCGGTGGCAACGCCCGAAAAAATCGGATTGATTGCCGATGGCATCATCAAGCGAAAGCGGGACGCGGGCGCGGTGGTGGTCGTGGTATCCGCCATGGGCAAGACGACCAACGGGCTGATCGAGCTAAGCCAGAGGATCACCGCCGTCCCCGACAAGCGCGCGATGGACATGCTGCTGGCCACCGGCGAACAGGTATCCATCGCCATGCTGGCCATGGCGCTGATCGAGCGCAACTGCCCCGCCGTGCCACTGACCGGCTGGCAGGCCGGCATCCTGACCGAGAGTGGCCACATGAACAGCCGCGTTAACGGCGTTGACACCACGCGCATACAGCGCGAGCTGGCGCAGGACCATGTGGTGGTCGTGGCGGGCTTTCAGGGCGTGTCGGAGGATGAGGAAATCACCACGCTGGGGCGGGGCGGCTCCGACACTACGGCGGTGGCGCTGGCGGCCGCGCTGAACTGGCCGTGCGAAATCTACACCGACGTGGAGGGCATCTACACGGTCGACCCGCGCCTGCACGCGGACGCCCGCAAGATTGACACCATTTCCCATGATGAAACGTTTGAACTGTCCTGCCTGGGCGCCAAGGTAATCGAGCCGCGCAGCGTGGAACTGGCCGCCAAATATGGCGTTGACCTGCAGATTTTGCTGAACACCATGGACAAGCCCGGCACCCGCATCACGCGCCAGAGTGACCCGATGGAGCAAAACGTGGTCAACAAGGTCTCGGTGCTGGACAACGTGCTGCTGGTGAGCGTCGACCAGGCGCCGGAGGAGCGCCTGCCGGAGATGTTCTCCAACCTGGCCGAAGCCAAGGTCAACATCGACGTGATCAGCCGCACGCCGAACGGGGAGGGCGTGTCCTTCACCGCGCCCATGGAGAACGAGGCCGACATCGTGCGCGTGCTGCAGGGCATGCCGATTGACTTTGTGATTCGGCGCGACAAAAGCAAGGTGTCCGTCGTGGGCAACGCCATGCGCACACACCCCGGCGTGGCGGCCAAGGCGTTCCGCGCATTTCATGAACACAAGCTGCCGTTCCGGCAGGTCTCCACATCGGAGATCAGCATTTCCTTCATCGTGGACGCGGAAACCAAGCACCGCGCGGTGAAGGCACTCATCGAGGCATACGGGCTGTAAGCCCGGGGAGGTAGCCCATGGATCCAGTATTCCGCGGCTGCGCAACGGCCATCATCACCCCGTTTACCAGCGAAGGCGTCATTGATTATGACGCGTTTGAGCGGCTGTTTGATTATCAGGTGCAAGGCGGCATGGACGCGCTGGTGATCGCCGGCACCACCGGCGAAGCCAGCACGCTGACTGACAGGGAGCAGATTGATCTGATCCAGTATGCGGTCAAACTGTCTGCCGGGCGTTTGCCCATCATCGCCGGCACAGGCAGCAACGAAACAGCGCACGCCATCCGCCTGTCCCAGGAAGCCGAGAAGATCGGCGCGGACGCGCTGCTGCTGGTGACGCCCTACTACAACAAAACCAGCCAGCAGGGCCTGGTGGCGCACTATACCGCGGTCGCTGAATCCGTCGGCCTGCCGATGATATTGTACAATGTGCCCGGCCGCACCGGCATGTCCATCCAGCCGGAAACGCTGGCGCAGCTGTGTGAGGTGCCGAACATCGATGGCTTGAAGGACGCCACGGGCGACCTGGGGTACACCGTCAGGGTGCGCGCGCTGTGCGGCGATCGTCTGGCGATCTATTCAGGGAACGATGACGTGGCGGTGCCGCTGCTCTCGGTGGGCGGCATGGGGCTGATCTCGGTGCTGTCCAACATCCTGCCTCGCCGCACGCGTGACATGGTAATGGCCTATCTGGACGGCGACCCCGACCGCGCCGGCCGGGAGCAGGTGGCGCTCAAGCCGATCATTGACGCGCTGTTTCTGGAGACCAACCCCATCCCGGTGAAGTTCGCGGCCCAGGAGATGGGCTTGTGCGGCGGGCACATGCGCCTGCCG